>JAJAYG010000213.1 GCA_026786335.1 Chitinophagales bacterium
AACCATTGTTTCGGGCATTGCAGAACATTACGCACCTGAAAATATTATTGGTCAGCAGGTTTGCGTGGTCGCTAATCTTGCACCACGAAAAATAAAAGGCATTGAATCAAAAGGAATGATACTGATGGCAGAAGATGAAAACGGCAAATTAAAATTTGTGATGCCTTCGGAAAAAATTTCAAGCGGGAGTAAAGTTTCGTGATTATTTTTCTTAAGGATTTTCCTTGTTAACGCTTTTCAAACAACAATAACTTTTTGTTCTGCTACTTCCTTTCAAACTAATTTGCACGCAATTACAATTGAATGAAGCGCACCGCACTTTTTCTCTTTACCCGCACTGCTGAATCTGAAGCTTCGCATAAAAGTTTTGTATCACACAAAACACATAAAGCGAATGTGAAGATTGCTTCCATTCTTATCAGGCGCGCCGAAGAAATTGCAAAGCATTGCAACATTCCTTTTATCGAAATCACAGAAGCGCAGCAACATGGAAACAACTTCAGTGAGCGTTACGCCAATGCCTTTGCAGATGTTTTTGCAAAAGGATTTGAAAATGTAATTTCAATCGGTAATGATTGCACTTCACTTTCAAAAATAATTTTACAGCATGCACTAAGTGAAATTGAAAATTGCGGAGCAGTTGTAGGCCCTTCAAAAGATGGTGGTGCTTACTTAATTGGTTTCAACAAAAAATATTTTCAGCAGCAATCTTTCACTGCATTACAATGGCAGAGCGAAAATTTATTTAGTGCTCTTCAAAATTATTTTGCCAATCAAAATGCTTACATCAGTTTACTTACAAAACTGAATGACATTGACTGCGCCGAAGATTTTCTTCACTTCATCAAAAACAATCTTCATTCCACCGAAAAATATTTAAAGCAGTTAATTGCTTTTTACTTCGGCTTATATTTCTTCTTCAAAACAACATTTAAAAAGAGGCATTCTCTTTTTAATATCAATGCCGCATCACTTCGCGGCCCGCCTGCAATTTCTTTCTGCTGATTTAGAATTCCATTGAATTCGCCATTTACTTTTTTACTGAAAGAAATTTTTCAATACACATAACCAATTTTAAAAAATGAAAAAGTCATTACTCTTTTTAATGCTTAGCGTGTGCTCACTCCATTTATTTGCTCAGGTAGATTTGGAAGTAAGCATCAATGAAATGCTCACAGGAAAACCTGTAGCCAATATTAATATAACACTCACCAATCCGATGATTGGTTTTACACAACAACTTACATCCAATGAAGTTGGTCGTGTTGTTTTCAAAGGGCTTTCATTAACGGGTGAATACACAGTAAGCACACAGGAATCTGCTGAGTACCTCGCAGCAAAAGCAAGCAATCTAATATTTCGGAACAATGAAAGTCCGAGTGTGCATTTGCAGCTCGCGAAAAAAACGCAGGTAGATTTAAATGAAGTAGTAGTGAATGGAAGTTCTACCACAAAAATCAATACCATTAATGCAGAAGTTTCGGCAGAGCTTACTTTGAAACAACTTGAAAATTTACCTATTGAAGGTCGTGACATTACACGAAGTTTATATCGCTTACCCGGTATTGTGCAGGCAACAGGTTTTTATGCCGAAGCACCGAGCGTAAGCATCAACGGAGCTAATGCATTGTACACCACTTACCTTATTGATGGCATGGATAACAATGAACAATTTTTAGGCGGACAGAGATTTGCCATTCCACTTGGCTTCACACAAAATGTAACGGTGCTCACCAATAATTTTTCTGCTGAGTATGGTTTAACTGCCAATGGTGTCATTGATATTACTACAAGAAGCGGCAGCAACGAATTTACAGGCGAAGCATTTTATCTCACGCGCCCCGGTCCTGCGATTGATGGCAAGAGTGAATTTGCGCAGCGTGATCTTTCAGGGAATTTTGTGAAAGATGGTTTTATGCGTCAACAATTTGGTGTTGGCTTTGGCGGTGCAATTAAAAAAGACAAAACATTTTACTACATCAATGCCGAACAAACAATTGACTTTAAAGACAACCTCTTGAATGTTCCGCAACTTAACATCAATGAAACAGTGCCCGGAAAAAATCGCTTTACTTATGTGAGTGGTAAGCTGGATCAAAACTGGAGTTCAAAATTTAAAAGTTCACTAAGAGTAAATCTTGGTTTGGTAAATATTGAAAGACAAGGTGGTGGATTAGAAGGCGGAACAACTTTTCCTTCGGCAGCAAACAGTGAAGACAGAAATTCTTTTTCTGCAGCTTTGAAAAATGTTTATGTGAATGCAAATTTCTCGAGTGAAACAAATTTGGAAGTTGCAAGTTTCAGATGGAATTATGGCAAGCCTGTAAATCCTGATGATCCGCAAACGGTTGTTCTTGATCCTTCATTCGCAACCATTGCTGTGCTTGGTAACCCAGGATATGTTTTCGATGAGCATGCATTGAGTGAGCAATTGCAACAAAAATTCAAATGGTATTTGGATAAACACACGGTGAAGCTCGGGTTGGAAATGATAAGCACCAATCATAAATTATATGGCGGAGGAAACCCGAATGGAAATTATAAGGTGCTGCTAACACAAGATCAGGTTGATGGATTGATTGAAACCGGTGTTGGTTCTGCAATGAGTGTTAATGATATTCCATCAGATGCACAGGTGCTTGATTACAATATTGAATTACATCCGCAAGAATTTGGTGCGCGACAAACTGTGTTGAGTATTTATGCCGAAGATCAAATTGCTTCAGGTGATCGATTGCATTTTACTGCAGGGCTGCGATATGATTATGATAATCTTTCGAAAGGCGGAAGCGATAAAGCCGACATGAATAACATTGCACCGCGGTTGAGTGCAAATTATAAACTCACAGATAAGAGCAGCATTCGAGCAGGATGGGGATTGTTTTATGATAAAATTAACTACGCGATTTACAGTGATGCACTTCAGCAAAATACTACATCAGCAAATTATAAAGCAGAATTGCAAGCATTGATTGATGCAGGCAAACTTCCTTCCAACACCAACATTGATCAAATTACTTACGATGGAAATCTTTCTGCCAATGCACCTGCAACTTATTTGAATGGGCCATCAGCAGAAGCACTTCAAAGTTATCGCGATCATGTTTTTAGCGGGGAAAGAAGAATTTTAAATCCGAATGGTTACAAAAATCCATTTAACAGTCAGGCAACAATTGGTTATCAATATCAGATCGATGACAACAAATCTTTTTCAACCGACTTTGTTTTCAATCACAGTTATAATTTATTTCGATTGGTGGATTTGAATGCACCATCAGCTTATCCAATAGATCCGGAAAATGCAATTGTTCGCTCGCAAGCTTCGGCAGATTCAACAAGAGCAGTTCCTATTTACTCTGATGCTTCAGGAAACTTTGCGTTGATTAATGGTGATACTGTAAGAGGTGTTTCGAGAAATGTGGTGATGACAGAAGATGAAGGCGAATCAAAATATATTGGTTTGAGTTTGAATTTCAAAAAAGATCGTGGTGATGATAAGTTCTCCTATTATTTCAGTTACACACTTTCTTATTTGCAAAACAATACTGAAGACATCAACTTTAAAGCAATGGATGCAAACAACTTTGATCAGGAATGGGGACCATCAATCAACGATCGCACACATGTGATCAATGCAGTGTTCTCTTATTACCCATGTAAAAATTTTGTTGCCACACTTGCAACATTGATTCAAAGCGGGCAACCGATCAATCGCAGTCCCGATGCTTTGATATACGGCACAACTGATTTGAATGGCGATGGAAGCAGCTTTGGTGCTGCCTATGTTGGAAACAGCGATCGCTCACCGGGTGAAACAAGAAATAATGATCGCCTGCCATGGTCAAATAATTTTGATGTGAGTTTGCAATATAATTTCTCCTTGAAAGGAACACAAAAATTTACATTGAGTGCCGATGTTTTCAACATCTTCAACACACAAAACCTGAGTGGCTACAGTAACAATGCAACACAGAGCAATCAAATTCAATCGGGTTCCTTGGAGTCGGGTGTTTTGGTAAGGAAGAATGCAGGAGCGCCGCGTCAGTTTCAATTTGGATTGCGCTACTCATTTTGATTTTTTACCACCGATGCACCACATAACTTTTCTCTTTGTTTTAGTGGCCCTGTTGTAATTTTTTTTTCGAAGAAAAAAGAGCACCCTGTTTTTTGCTTGCATTTTTATATGCAGAATTCTCAGTTGATTGCTGCAATTAAAATTTTTACTTGATAAAATTTATCTCATATAGGTGCTCTACTCTTCTGCAATACCTTAAAATATTTTATCATATTCTTTAAAGGGTTTGATTAAAATGGTATATTTTATTTGTGATTACATCATTTTCATCAATTAAAATCTTATAATATGAAAACCTCTCTCTCTCTCTCTCACTCTCTGCTTGTTGGCAATGAAAACTTACGCCCAATGTGATTGCCCTACATCCCCAACTAATATAAGTATTGTAGCAGGGTATCCGGTGAACATTAATAAGAATGAAAATGATGTCGCATGGAATGCTGCTGCGGTAGATGAAGATAACAGTGGTAGCACAGATTGGTATGTAGTGGTTGGCTCAACTGTTCCAAATACTACAAACGGAAAAGATGCTTTTGCAATGCGCGTTAACCTTGACGGAAGCACCATTGGAACATGGTACTATACTCGCAACTTTCAGAATAGGGATGAAGAAATAATGTCTGTCTTTATCACAAGTGATAATAAAATCCTTTTGTGTGGTAAAGCACGAACTAATTACCTTGATCCGTGCAGGTATGGTGTTTTAAGTACTGATAGCAGCAGCAACTCACTTGCTGTTTTCCCAAACCCTTCTACCGGCGATTTCAACATTAGTTTGAAGTTGGATGAAGTAGTATCAGGTTCTGTAAAATTAGAAGTACTCGATCAGGCAAGCAGAGTATGCTTATCGGAATACAGACAGATTGAGAATGGAAGCATGCTCAATTTTAATTCAATGGAATTACCTACGGGTATGTATTTCATAAGAGCTTCCATTGCTGAGTCAACCTATCTGGCAAAACTTCTTATCCAAAAAAACTAATCTTATTTTTTTAAAAACATTAAACCTCTATACTATGAGAGCATCTAATATTTTCATTTTAATAATTGCGTTCAGCAATACCATCTTGGCGCAAGGAACATGGATTCAGAAAGCTGATGTTGGGGGAAATGGGCGATTTGGGGGTATTGGTTTCAGCGTGGGTAACTTTGGTTATATTGGTACTGGTAGTGGAGGCTAAAAAGATTTTTGGCAATATGATCCTGCTTCAGAAGTATGGACACAAAAAGCCGACTTTGGTGGTGGCGATCGAGTAAATGCTGTTAGCTTTTCAATCGGCAACAAAGGTTACGTTGGAACTGGACAGTGGAATCAACTTTTTAAGAAGGATTTTTGGGAGTATGATGCTTCAGCAAATATTTGGACTAAGAAAGCAAACTTTGGTGGGCATTCACGTGAGTCTGCCATCGGCTTGAGTATCGAAGGCAAGGGTTACATTGGATTGGGCCATTATACTAATGAACAGACTCAAGACAACATTGATTATATGGATCTTTGGGAATACGATACCGTCAATGACACTTGGACAAAGAAAGCAAACTTTGTAAATAGCAGAAAGTTAGCGGTCGCTTTTTCAATTGGTCATAAAGGCTATGTTGGAGCTGGTTACTCCATTGGCGCACCCAACTTAAACAATGACTTTTGGCAATATGACCCCTCTTCTAATTTTTGGACCCAAAAAGCAGATATACCAGATTCACCGAGAATGGAAGCAGTTGGTTTTTCTATTGCAGGCAAAGGTTATGTTGGGACGTGAAGCAATGGCTTAGACTATAAAAAAGATTTTTGGGCCTATGATACTTTAACCAACACATGGACTCAGCAAGCAGATTTTGGTGGTAGTGCTCGTGCATGGGCTGTCGGGTTTTCGATTGGCGGTAAAGGATACATTGGTACAGGCGTAAATCCAGGTTCATTAAAGGACTTTTGGGAATTCTCTCCTCAGTGCGATAGCTTGATTGTTTTTGCTGATGCAGATGGCGATGGCTACGGAAATGCAAGCAATGATACCCTGCTCTGCGATTCCATTTTACCCATGGGATATGTCTATGACAACACCGATTGCAACGATGCAGATGCAACTGTTAACCCAAACGCAAATGAGATTTGCAGCAATGGAATAGATGATAACTGCAACGGTCAGGTAGATGAAAACTGCTGCGCTGCACCTGCCGGGCTTGCCACCACTAACATTACAAATTCGAGTGCGCAACTGAACTGGAATACAGTTGCCTCTGCTACAAAATACAAGGTTCAGTGGAAGCGTGATTCCTCCGGTGTAGCATGGAATACCATAACTGTTACTGCGCCGAATACTACAACGACTATAACAGGACACTTACCAAATAGCAAGTATAAATGGAAAGTGCGAAGCATCTGCGGCAGTATGAAATCAGATTTTTCTGCCATAGTAAAGTTCACTACACTTTTGAGAATGGGGAATGAAGTGATGAAAGACAACAGTGTATCCGTTTATCCTAATCCATTCGATCAATCTGCAACCATTTCATTTATGCTTGATAAAACCTCAACCGTTGAAATTGATTTGTTCGATTTATCAGGAAGAAAGTTTACATCAATCGTAAGTGAGACACTCGAACAGGGCGAGCATCAAATTCCATTTAATAGCAAGGATCTGGAATCAGGCATCTACCCTTTGCAGTTGAAACTTGCAGATGAAATCAGGATAATAAAAATAGTTGTTCAATAAAATCTTAACTGGTAAACCCTTCAAATGAAAAATCTTCTCAGTACTATACTCCTTGGTTTATCTGTAACCATCACGAGTGCCCAAATTGAATTTGTAGTGATCAACACACCCACAGAAAATAATTTCATTGCTTCTTCCTTTATCAATGATGATGAAGGATGGATTGCGGATAACCAATCTGTGCTATGGCATACCAATAACGGAATGGCAACATTTGATACCATGTTTATTGGAAAGCAATTCGTTAAGATTGACTTTATTGATGCAAGCAATGGATTTGCTATCGGCAATGACATTGCCTACAAAACCAGTTACGGCGGAGCAACCTGGCAGTCGTTATCTCTTGAGCATATTACTTCAGCACTTCTCTTAATTGATAAGAATACCGGTTTCATAAGTGGTGTTGATTCCATTTACAAAACAAATGACAATGGTATTAGCTGGTCAACAATTCCCATTGAGCAAAGAACCTTCGTTGATTATTACTTCACTGATGAATCAACAGGTATTGCTGCAGCAGAGAATTTTACCGATAACAAGCCCCTTTGGAGAACTACAGATGGCGGGCAGACATGGAAAAATGTTTTTGACGACTACCATTATCACATGAACTCCGTTTTTTTTCTAAACAAAGACACAGGTTGGGCAGCAGGGTATTTTGAAACAGGTGGCTCAACTCATGAACCGTCAATCTTAAAATCTACCGATGGGGGTAGTTCGTGGACAATGCTTTATCAAAATAATGAAGTAATGGGTCTTGGTGAATCATTTATAGATATCCGTTTCAAAAGTTCTCTCAATGGTTTTGCTATCTCAAATATGTTCGTGAATGTGATTACCACAGATGGTGGCAAAACATGGACTCGTGCCGATGAAACCAATTTCGTTAACTTCCCTGAACACAATGGCTATTACAAAACGATTGAAGGTTCAAACAAGCTATACCTGATAGGCACAGGGGGCTATATAGCGAAATGGAAGTAAGCCATTCTATTTTTCTATTTGTAATAGCAATGAGCGGATATTCCTCTTAAAACAAGTTGTTAAGATGTACAGCTAAATTCACTTTTGAATTCCCGCATTCCTATTTTCGCATGCGGTAAATCAAGATTTTGAAAAAAACTAATACTAATTTTTTTAATTATTATTTTTCTACAAGGAAAGCATCCTTTGTATTGCAAAAAAGTAATAATTGTAATTCTGTTTTGTTTTTACTCTTACTGCTTTTTTTCTCCTGTAAAAATTTTCCGCAAGAAAAACTCCCGAAAGAGATTTCTTACATGACATGGAGTAATATTCTTTCAACAGCAAAAGGAACAACAGTGAATCTGATGATGTGGACGGGCGATGCATTCATCAATAAATACATGAATGATTTTGTGGTGCCGCAATTAAAATCAAAGTACAATATTGATTTAAAAATAAGTGCAGGGCAAGGAAATCAAATTGTTTCATTGGTGATGAATGAAAAACAAGCCGGCAAACAAAATCAAATGGATATGTGCTGGATCAATGGCGAAACATTTTATCAGCTCAGGCAAATTGATGGTTTGTATGGACCGTTCACTGATCAGTTACCCAATTCAAAACACATTGATTTCAAAAATCAATTCATCAACACTGATTTTCAACAACCGATAAATGGAATGGAATGTCCATGGGGAAATGTTCAACTCTGTGTAATTTACGATTCATTAAAAGTTCCTTCACCTCCAAAAAATTTAACTGAGTTGGCACAATGGGTAAAAATAAATCCCGAAAAATTTACCATCGGTATCGACTTTACCGGCTTAACAGTTTTAAAATCGTGGATGATTTCAATAGCAGGTGGTACCGATTCTTTGAAAGGAAATTTTAATGAGGAGAAATATCAGAAGTATTCAAAACAACTCTGGAGTTATATCAATAACACAAAACAATACTGGTGGAAAGAAGGAAAAACTTTTCCGAATGCCGTGGCACCCATGCATCAGATGTTTGCGAATGGCGAACTATATTTTACCATGAGTAATAATGATGGCGACGTTGATAACAAAGTATTGCAGGGATTTTTTCCAGAGTCATCACGCTCCTATGTGTATGACGGCGGCACCATTCAAAATTCGCACTATATGGGAATACTTAAAAATGCAGAAAACGTTGCCGGTGCAATGGTGGTTTGCAACTTCTTAATTTCGAAGGAAGCACAGTTTGAAAAAATGAAAACAAATGTTTGGGGCGATGGAACTGTGCTGGATGTAACAACCCTGGATGGTGACTGGCAACAAAAATTTGCAACGCTTGCAGCCAGAAAATACGGACCACAACGTTCGCAGATTCAATCAAAGGCATTACCCGAAATAGCAGCAGAATACATGATTCGCTTAAATGATGATTTTAGAAAATTTGTAATTGAAAAATAGAAGCAACATATTATCACACTCATTTTTTGCACTGCTGGTGATTGCGCCATTTGCTGCAGGAATCATTTATGCCTTGCTCTATAGTTTTGGTTTCATTGGTGAACTCAATCAAGAATTTACATTGCAGCATTGGAAAAATGTTTTGCAATCTGCCGAAATTTTTAAATCCTTTTTCTTCAGCATTTACATAGGAATTACTTCACTTTTAATTTCTGTCTCAATTGCTTTTCTTTTTGTAATGAAAAGAAAAATAAATTCCAGTGGTTGGATGAGTTATTTCTTTTATTTGCCACTCGCAATTCCTGCAATGGTTGCAGCATTTTTTACTTTTCAGTTTTTGTCGGGTGCAGGTTTTCTCTCACGAATATTTTTTCAGCTGCACATTTCGAATGGAATTGATGACTTTCCCGATCTTGTAAATGATACTTTTGGAATAGGCATTATTATAACACATGTAATGCTTGCGTTGCCTTTCTTTATATTGCTTTTTAGAAATTATTATCAATCTGAAAAACTCGAAACGCTTAAAGAGCTTTCATTAACACTGGGCTCCACTTCTTCTCAATTCAATTTAAAAATATTAATTCCGGTGTTGCTAAACAAAACTTTTGCACCGCTTGCGCTTTACTTTATTTTCATACTCGGCTCTTATGAAATTCCGTTGTTGCTTGGTCAGCAAAGTCCACAAATGATTTCTGTGTTGGTGAATAGAAAACTCAGCCGTTACAATTTGCTTGATATTCCGCAGGGATATGTCATCGCCATTCTTTATACACTGCTTGTTATGCTGCTGCTGTATTTCTTTATCAAATCAAAAGACAAGTCGCATGTTCAGCAAGCTTAATTGGGTGTCGCGATTTGTTCGGGTAGTGATTTTTTCATTACCTATTTTGCTCTTGTTACTGCTTTCATTTTCTCTTCAATGGAGATTCCCTGATGTTTTACCAGACACTTTTTCATTGGGCAACTGGAAAGCACTGTTACAAAATCAAAACGGAATGATGGTGAGTTTTGAAATTTCCATTTTCATTTCCATCATTGTTGCATTCACATCCACCGCATTAGGTTTTATAATGAGCCGTATGATTGCTTTTCATTCAAAGAAAAATTTATTGATTGCATTTGCTTATCTGCCATTCGTTTTGTCGCCTGTAATTTTTGCTTCAGTGCTGAACTTCTATTTTATCAGTGCTGATCTTTCGGGAAATATTTTTGGTGTAATGCTCGCGCAATTATTCATCACACTACCATTTGCATTGTTACTGTTTGTTGATTATTGGGATTTAAAATTAAAGTCGCTTGAAGATTTAGTTTCAACGCTTGGCGGAAATTCCCAACAATCTCTTTTCAAAGTAATCATCCCCATTTCAAAAAACTTGTTACTGCTTTGTTTCTTTCAAACATTTTTAATCTCTTGGTTTGAATATGGGCTGACTTCAGTTATTGGCGTAGGAAAAATTCAAACCCTTACAGTAAAAGTTTTTCAATTCATCAGCGAAGCAAATCCATATTACGCAGCAGTAAGCAGTTGTTTGCTAATTCTTCCGCCATTGTTTCTTCTTTTCATTAACAAAAAATATTTGTTCAACACACTTAAATAATGCATTTGCGGCTCCACCATATCGACAAATCCTTTGGCAACGAATCTGTGATTCGCAATCTTGATCTTTCATTAAATACCAATCAAACGCTGAGTATTCTTGGATCATCGGGCTGTGGAAAGACTACATTGTTAAAAATTATTGCGGGGTTGATTGTACCTGATGGCGGTAAAATATTTCTGGATGAAAAAGACATTTCAATGTTACCCGCGAACAAACGCAACATTGTTTACCTGTATCAGGAGCCGCTTCTTTTCCCGCACCTTAATGCATTTGAAAAC
>JAJAYG010000214.1 GCA_026786335.1 Chitinophagales bacterium
AGGGAAAAGAGTAGGCAAAAAAATAAAATCTATATGTCAACTAAAGTAACTAAGATTTTCTGGTCTGTTCAAACAGGCCATGCTTGGTGGAGCGGCACAAATTCACCGGTAATGCTTGAAATCTATCGCGATAATGATTTGCTTCAACGTGCATATCTGGAACCCGGTAATACTCCACGAATTGATAAGGATTCAATGGCAACATACTTCTGGGAGTTTAAAAACCCTGATGGTCTGGGTGTCTCAGTATCAGGCACCTTTGTTCCGTACACAAAATATTTCCCGAATGGAATTCGCGGTCATTTGAAGGTGAAAATAATTGCTCAAGGAAATGATGCTTGGGAAAAAGTGTACATCGATAGCACAGTTGTAAGCGGCGAACTTCAATTTATTCCTGGCACTATTGATTCATCTGTATGGCAAGAGCGCAACGACAGGTTTTACTTCGGTCAGGATGTAGTGTTAAGTACCGACCAAGCCGAAGGGCATTCATCCTGGACATTGAATTATTAGTAATTGACATTTATAAAATCGGAACAAACTGAAAATCCAAATCTGCCTTCACAATAGCTACGGCAGATAAAAGAGTAAGCAACCCCGGTAGCCGAAAAGGGAATAGAGTAGGCAAAAAAATAAAATTAAAATTTATGCATAACAGAATTGAAGCATCAGCCACAGGTCAAGTTTGGAGAGCTCAGGAAGCTGCCAAAGAAATTGTTTACTTTCAATTAAAGGAACAAAAAAATTATTTCAGGATCGAATACACGGGCGAACTGATGCTTGAAAGAGCAAACTACATGGCTGGTTTGTTAAAAACTGCCACTGCCACCGGGAATGTTGTGGGAGTTGACTATGATGATTTGGTTGTTAGTGTTCAGCCACCAAATACACACACAGGAAATTTCCATTTGGTAAAATACATTCAAATAGGAATTTAATACGCTGCAGCAATTGCTGTTCGCAATTAAAAAATTTCATGAGTTTGAATCAATGGTTTTAAATGAAAATGAAAATTGAAATATTATTCAAGAACAAAATCTGCTTCCTGAATTAATTTCTTCCGGCATCTGCCAACATAAAAACATTTTAATCCAATGATTCAATCTCGTGATTTAATATTTAAAGGAACATGCTGAAAATCCCAATCCACTTTAACTAAGAATGAGGTGGATAAAAGAGTAAGCAACCCGGTAGCCGAAAAGGGAATAGAGTAGGCAAAAAAATAATCAACATGAAACAAACAATTAAAAGTAAAGAGTTTGTTGTTCAAAAGGAACGAACAAACTTTAAAAGTTTGCTGGTGAAGAACCCAAATTATTTTGGAAATATTCCTGGCAGCAAGTTTAAACCAAATTACAAATTGGTTTCTGATGTAACCTATGAGCAGATTACCTGTGTAGGTTACAATCCCGACACTGTAAATATGGAAGCTGTGTTCTCAGTTAAACAATCAACTGGCTACTCTGGTAACCTATGTACTGCAGGGTCTTTTGAACATGTAAGATTCTATCTCGACTTTCATGATGGGTTGGGATATATTGATCAAGGAAGTGTAGCGATGAATGTGCATGACATCCCTGCTAAAAATGATTGCAATGGAAATTCAATTTTTCCTATTAAGTATGTTGCAACATTAAAAAAGGTAACTTCAAAATCGTCCAAGTGCGAAAGCCCGTTGTTGCCAACCTTGCGCGCCATCCTTTCATGGAATAGCGATCCGCCTGCTGCATCACCAAATTGGAAACCTGTATGGGGAAGCGTAATGGATTGCGATGTTCAGCTAAAACCATTTTCTAAGTTTGTGTTCCCTCATGATTTTGATTTATCGGAATATTTTAAAGTTGCTGCATTGCAACCAAAATTATCTGCAAAACAAGTTGCAGATATTACCGGACTTGATATGGTTGCGTTAAACCCACAACCACTTCCTCCAAAATTTTCTGAAGTTGCTAAGCTGTATGAAAAGTTGAAAGTACCCGCATCGCGTTTCGCTTTTAAAACTGTTCACAACATGATCAAGTATCCATCATCTGAAATTACTTTGATGAATCAATCAATCTTGAAAGATTTAAAAGTGAATTTAGATTCCATTATTGATTTGGTAACCAAGCCACTTCCGGTTGATACTTCGAAAGCAAATGTTGATTATGAAGAATTGGAATGCTTGGGATTGGATTATAACTCTGAAAGTTTAGTAGCTACAATAAAGATTAAGAAGAATGCAGGTTACTCAAGTGATTTATGCGGAGCCGGCAGCAATGAGTATATCTCATTCTGGATTGATTGGAATGATGAATGCTCATGGCAATATCTGAATACCGTTACATTGAATGCGCATGACATTACAATGAAGGGTGATCATTTATGTTACAGTGTTGCATTGCCTTTGGATGCAACCTTTCACCGCAAACTTTGCGCATCGCCAAATGTTGTGCGTGTTCGCAGTGTGCTATCATGGAATGTTGCACCATCTACAACTGATCCAAATAAATTAGAATTCTACGGTAACCGTGTTGATGCTCATGTTCAAATTAAGCCGGGTATTGAAATAATTACGGGTGATGTAATGGCACTTTATAATATTATTGGTGGAATTGATGTTGACCATGTTGATAATATCACGGGTTTAACAAAATTGAATTCTGTTTTTGCTTACAACGCACTTCCGGTATCTTCCGGTGCCGCTTTCGGAGGAGAAATTGTCATCAATGGACCTTTGTTTCCGGGATTCAGATACAGAATTAAGGTTACGAATCTTAGCGATTCGACGTTCTACTATCTTACCAATGCACTTGCAACAGTTGGATGGTCGCCAGTTCCACCTGTTGCCCCATGGACAACACAGAGCCCAGATCCTATTGACCATTACTACAATTATCTTCAGTTCTATCAAAACACTTTAAGTGTTTTAGGAAGATTTACACCGGGTACCAATGATCTGTTACTTGTTGAACTTGAGATAGAAGGTCTTGCAGGATCATTTGGAAAGGTGATTCAAATGGATAATGTTTGGCCGGTAGTTAAACTCCAGATTGATGATAATGGTGATTGCACTAAATATTCAAAAGGCGAAACCATTACTGGTAAGTACTATGTAAATGATTTGAACCTCCGTCAGTTCGAATTCAGCAGTACATATGGAGGATTAACTATTGGTAATTCAAATACTCCGCCTTTACCTGGAACTGTTTTCAGCATTCCAACCACTGCAGCTTCTTATCCTTGTGGTAACTTTTCACTGCATGCAGTTGACAAAACCATAGTGGATAGTCAAATTGAAGGACATCATTCGTATGATTCTTACAATGTTTGTCTTAAGTAGTTTAGATTAATTTGAAACACAAGGTTGCCGGTAATTCGCCGGCAACCTTTTTTAAAAAAAAGAAATGGATGCAATTGAAAAATATTTAGTGATGGTAATCGTAGTTTGGCGAATCACACATTTAATAACTGCTGAAGACGGACCTTTTGATTTCATTTTTAAAATAAGAAAACTCGCAGGCAATTCATTTTTCGGAAAACTGATGGATTGCTTTTATTGCCTTAGTATTTGGGTTGGTTTGCTTGCAGCAATTTTTGAAACAAGAAAACCGGAAGAGATAATTATTTTATGCTTGTATTATTCGGGGGCATCAATACTTCTGGAAAAGATAACCAGTAAAAAATTTAGCTGAACCATGTGTAATTGTAATAACAAAAGAGCTGCATTTGCAATAGCAAATCATTCACAGGTTGAAAACAATCTGCCACAAAACAATACCGTAAAAGTGAAACTGATGCAGCAATCTCCATTAGAAGTTTACGGTGACATTACAGGAAAGAAATATGCATTTGAAAAAAACAACGCAATACTTTGGGTTGATAAAAGAGACTTGATGCGAATGAGAAGGTTAACGGGATTGCAAGTGCTTCAATAAATAATACTCCAAAACAATTTTTACAAATAACTCATCCACCAAACCCTGTGTTTGTTTTTATAATCATTAAACCATTTGCACAGCGGGTAAAGAATAATTACAATCGCAATCCAGATGAGGTAAACCTGCCATAGGTGAAATCCTTCACCAGGATTAAAAAATCGAAATAGGTTAGCACCATTAAAAGTTGTTCCTTCTTCAAATGAATGACCGCGCATTAAATAAAGAATCATTTCAATGCCATGAATAAGATAAAGATGAAGTAGGTAAAAGAAAAAAGGCACCCTGCCAAAAACACTGATCGCTCTCGTCGCAGTGTTGTTCCATTTTTCGGCGAATGAAAGAAACAGCATTGAAATTCCTATAGTAGCACACAGAAAAAGTAATGAAGGCGGATACTTGGTTACGTTTATTAGTGAGAGAAATGAAAACATTCCATCTTGCTGCATCGCCCAATTTGTTGGATCGCCATAGATGTTGAAACCGCGAAGTATAAAAAATGCAATCAACAATCCTGCTCCTGTAAATAGCAACGTGCGTTTTCTTTTTACCCAATCACTTCCATTCTTGTAAACTGTACCAAAGCAATAACCCAGCATCATTACACCAAGCCATGGAATTCCTCCATACACCATCATCATCGAATGACCCGGTGAAAATTCATGAAACTGAAAATTGCCTCTTAATAAAAGATCATAAAGAAATCCTGTGTTGTTACCTTGCAT
>JAJAYG010000215.1 GCA_026786335.1 Chitinophagales bacterium
ATCTTTCGCGATTCACAAAAACTACTCTCTCGTTTTTTCCTTTAGTTGCCGGTCAGTTGTTATGCGTTTATGCTTTGATGAAAAGAAATGAAAGCATAGCATGGCGAGAAGCCACCACCACCTTTTTATTTTTCGCGGTGGCAGGCAGCATTTCACTCATCAGTCAGATTTATAATATTGAAGGAGAGTTGAGTTCATTTTTATTTACATGGATGTTGCTTTGCCTTCCGCTCATTTATGTTATGCGCTCCAACATGGCTTCACTGCTTTACATTATCGGCATCACTTATTATGCAAGTGAGGTGGGTTATTTTCATTATCCGCACCACGAATCTTATTGGTATTGGTTGCTGCTTATTGGTGTGTTGCCTCATTATTATTTCATGTACAAAGAAAATGTTTCCCGAAATTTTTTAAGCTTTCACAATTGGTTGTTGCCGCTCTCCATACTATTTGCGCTCGGCACCATCAGTGATAACGAAGAAGACTTATTGCTGCTGGCTTATGTGAATTTGCTTGCAGTGTTTTACATTTTAGGCAATACCATTTTTTACAAATCACAAAAACTAATCACCAATGGTTTCATCATCATTGGCTCGGTTGGCACGGTGTGTTTGCTGCTTGTTCTAAGCTTCAGTGAATTTTGGGATGAACTTGATCGTGATAAAAATATGCTCTGGCATTACTACACGCCCGAATGGATGGCAGCAGCAATTTTATTTATTCTTGCAATTGCAATATTAATTTCAGTTAGAGGGAAAAAACTTTTTTTCGATTTCGATTTAATGGAAATAGTGTTCATAATATTTTTTCTTCTCTTCAACATCGGCATGTCGAATAATCTTTTGCCGGTAATCATTATCAATCTTTTATTGTTTGCATTGGGTGTTTCAAAAATTTTGCGCGGCGCAAAACTCAATCACCTCGGTATTCTCAACTATGGTTTGCTCATTATAGCTGCACTTATCACCTGCAGGTTTTTCGATATTGACCTCAGCTATCTCGCCCGCGGAATTTTATTTGTGCTGGTTGGCGGCGGATTTTTCGCAGGTAATTATTGGTTTATTCAAAAAAGAAAATCAAAAGAAATAAAACCCGAAGCATGAAAACATTTTCGCTGATTGCATTATTAATTGTTGCTGTTGCGCAACTTTTTGTTCCTTCCAAAATGATTATGGATCATGAAAGCATTTTGGTAAAAGGAAATGAATTTAAATTTAAAACAGAGCCCATTGATCCCGCTGATCCATTCAGAGGCAAATACATTCGGCTCAATTTTGAAGCAACAGAATTTAATGTTGGAAAAGAAGCTGATTGGGAAAGCAGGGAGACTGTTTACGTGATACTAGAAAATGATGAAAAGGGCTTTGCAAAAATTATCAATGTCGCAAAAGAAATTCCTGCTGTTGAAATGCAATATGTAAAAGCAACAGTGAGTTATCTGTCACAAGAAGATTCAGTCAATACATTGTGGATTAAATATCCTTTCGACAAATTTTATATGGAAGAATCTAAAGCACCGGATGCAGAAACTGTTTATCGTGAAGCTGCAATTGATACCAATCAAGTTGCGTATGCAGTGGTAAGAGTTTTGAATGGTGAAGCTGTATTAAGTGATGTAATGATTGATGGAAAATCTATTAAAGCGGTTGTTGATGCACTTAACCAAAAGCAATAACAGATTTATTTTTGCCCGGCTCAAGTAAAAACAAAGCTTACTTTGTGTTTCAATAAAATCTTAAGTAAAAAATAAACTATGGCTGGTACTGATGAAGGTAAAATCTGGGATCTTGTTTACAAATTAATTGAAGATGAAAAATGCATTCTCATTATTGGCCCTGAGATCGCTGTGATGAATTCGGAAAAATCAATCAACCAATTGATTAAGGAAAGAATAGAAAATGGAATTTCGGGCAAAGTAAGTTACTATGATGATGATGAGTTCTTTCACTTTACCGATGAGCAGGAAGAAGGCCTGGCGCTCATGGATATTCAAGGATTTTATGATGAGTTAAAACCAAATGAAATTCATGAGAAGATTGCAGAAATTCCTTTTCACATGATCATCTCTGTATCGCCGGATTTGTTAATGAAAAAATTATTCGAGAGCAAGAAACTTGATTTTGCTTTTGATTATTACAACAAACAACAGAACCCGAATACCATTGAAAAACCAACAGGAAAAAAACCTTTGATTTATAATTTGTTCGGTAACATAGAACAGGAAGGTTCAGTAGTTCTTACTTACACTGAATTATTTGATTACATCATTTCAATTTCTGGCAAAGATGACATGCCGCAGGAAATTAAAAATCAGATTCAGAATTCAAGAATGGTTTTATTTCTTGGTTTCAAATTCGAAAAGTGGTACTTCAAATTGCTGCTGCGACTTTTAAAAATTCAGGAAGGGAAAAATATCAGACAAGCAGGAAAAGGAAGAGCCATGCTGCCGCAGATCAGAAATTTTTACTCTGATGAATTCAAAATTAAATTTCTGGAATACAGCAGCGAAGAG
>JAJAYG010000216.1 GCA_026786335.1 Chitinophagales bacterium
AATCAATTCCACTGAACAAAGAATTAATATTCATCGGTGTTTCTTTTGGTGGAATTCTTGCGCAGGAGATTTCTAAAATTATTCCTGTTAAAAAAATTATACTCATCTCCACCATTAAATCAGCTGCCGAAAAACCAAAATACTTTTCGTGGGTTCAAATGTTTCCGGTTTATAAAATTATTCCAACCATTCTCATTAAATACCTTGCAATTTTTATCAGTAAATTTTTTACCAATAAAAATAATGAAGAGCGGCAGCTTTTTAAGAGCATGTTAATGCAAGCCAACTCAAGGGTAATAAGATATGGAATTCATGAAGTGCTGCATTGGAAACAGCAGCACCCGATTGCAAATTGCATTCACATTCATGGATCGGCAGATCACATTTTCCCAATAAAAAAAATTAAAACAGATTACGTGATTGATAGCGGCTCCCACTTTATGATTATTCATCAACGAAAAGAAATTAATGCCCTCATCAATCAACTGCTCGGAAAAATTATTTAGCCACTGCATTTCATTTCAATAAATATTTTTCTGAATTTGCACTTCCATATTTTTAACACCACAAATGCCCAATCAGAATAACTATAAGTTTCGCGATCTAAAAATATTTGGCCCTGCCGATCCGCTTGCCGAAGGCAAACGCAAGTATCAATCGGTATTGGAAGAATCTGAAACCACTTACATATATGCAGAGCTTTCGCTATTCAATAAAAAGTTTGATGAAGAGGAGTGGAGTGTGAAAATAAATCTGAAAGCCTTTTCATCTGCCGGTAAAGAGGTTTGTGATTTAAAAGTTGAACGCACCGTAAAAGCTGAAGAAAATATTGTCTACTTCCGCGAAGGGTGGGGTAATCCATCACCGGCAACATTTTGGAAAAAGGGTCAATACTATTTTGAGGCATGGGTTGATGGTGAAAAAATTTCGAGTAAAACTTTTTATATTAACAATGCAGGAAAAGTTACTTCAGATGATAATCCTTATTTCAGTATTCAATTGCTCCGTATGTACGAGGGCCCCAACAACGGCGTATATACCCCCGACCGCCGTTACCTTTCAAGGTTTGGTAAAGATGATACGCGCTTTGTGTGGGCTGAATTGAAACTTGAAAACCTGAATATAGAGACCAATTGGCCCTGCGAAATATATTTTGATTTCTACAATGATGCGCGGCAATTGAAAGGACAGTGTACCGAATTCTTCTTTTTTAATCCCGATCCAAATGGCATTTATACTTTAACAACAGGTTGGGGAAGCGATGGTAAGGGAACCTGGTATGCCGATAACTTTACGCTCGAAATTATTTTTATGGATCAACTCATCGCTGTTGTTCCATTTGTGGTAGACGATTATGCCGAAGATGGTGAAGTGCAGATATTGAACCAGTCACTTTATCAAAACCCTTTGGTTCCAAAACAACAAACAACAGAACCGGGAGAATCATTGGAACAGGTAGTCGAAAAACTTGACCGGCTCATAGGGCTTTCAACAATTAAAACAAAAATTCATGAGTACATCAAGTACCTCGAGTTCCAGAAATTGAGAACAGAAAAAGGAATACTTGATACCGAAAAAATAAATCTTCATGCAGTGTTTACCGGTAATCCCGGAACCGGAAAAACTACTGTTGCAAGACTGCTGAGCCGCATCTATGCCAAGATGGGATTGTTAAGTAAGGGACATTTGGTAGAAGTTGACCGTGCCGATTTAGTTGCTGAATACATTGGGCAAACAGCACCTAAAACAAAAGAGATAATTAACCGCGCACGCGGCGGAGTTTTGTTTATTGATGAAGCCTATGCACTCGCAAGAAAATCGGATGACTCAAAAGACTTTGGAAGAGAAGCAATAGAAATATTAGTGAAAGAGATGAGCGATAGTGCCGGTGATTTTGCAGTGATAGTTGCGGGTTACCCAAATGAAATGAATTCATTTATTGAAAGCAACCCCGGATTAAAATCACGCTTCAACAGCTATTACGATTTTCCTGATTATCTGCCACAGGAGTTAGCTGAGATTGCTGACTATACAACAAAAGAAAAAAATCTCACCTTTTCTGTTGAAGCAAGAAAATTCCTGTATGAAAAATTAGTTGATTCTTATAGAAACCGTGATAAAAGTTTTGGCAACGCCCGCTTAATAAACGGTTGGATAGATGAAGCAAAATTGAACCTGGGATTGCGGGTAATGCGCAGTGAAGATCCAAAATTATTGAGTAAAGAAAGTTTTTCACTCATTGAAGTGGATGACCTTAAAAAAATCTTTGCCTCGAAAGAAAAAGTGCTGCCCGATATTCCGGTTGATGAATTTTTATTGAAGGATGCACTTGCAGAATTGAATGCACTCATTGGTATGGGCAACATCAAAGCAGAAATCAATGAGATGGTAAAGCTGGTTAGGTTCTACAAAGAAGAAGGCAAAGATGTGTTGAGCAGGTTTTCATTACACAGCATTTTTATGGGAAACCCCGGAACAGGCAAAACAACAGTTGCAAGAATTATTGCAAGAATATATAAAGCGCTTGGCTTGCTTGAGCGCGGGCACTTGGTTGAAATAGATAAGCAGGGATTGGTTGCAGGATACATTGGACAAACTGCAATTAAAACTTCTGAGGTAATTGATCGCGCTAAAGGCGGATTGCTTTTTATTGATGAAGCTTACTCATTAAGCTCGGGTTCTGCAAATGATTTTGGAAATGAAGCAATAGAAACTTTGTTGAAGCGAATGGAAGATGAGCGCGGTCAGTTCGTGGTAATTGTTGCGGGATATACTGATAATATGCAGCGCTTTGTAGAATCAAACCCGGGATTAAAATCACGGTTTGATAAAACTTTTATGTTCGAAGATTATTCACCCGAAGAACTTTATCAGATTGCACTTTCACTGTTGCAAAAAGAAAATTTATTACTCGATGATGAAGCCACAGATCATCTCAAAAAATATCTGCACTTCATTTATGATAAGCGTAATAAATATTTTGGCAATGGAAGAGAGGTAAGAAAAGTAATTGAAGAAGTAATTAAAAATCGCGACTTGCGATTGGCTTCAATTCCAAAAGAAGAAAGAGCAGTTGCCATGCAAACCAAAATTATTTTAGCCGACATAGAAGAATTCAAACTCGCCGAGCAGAATTCTGATACAAGAAAGAGAATTGGGTTTACGCTGCCGGGAAAAGATAATTAAAACAAAAACTGTGTTTCCTTTTCAATATTATATTTGCAGCATTCAAAAAAATAATTCATGCTTCCACTCGTAATTCTGTTCCCTATTTTTGTAATTGTTATTTGTGTTGTCGGCATCACAATTTTTTCAATCCTCATTTTCTCGGGTTGGGAAAAAACATTACACCACCACGACGAAGATCATTCGCATAGTGATTCATCACACACACACCACTAAGTAGTTTTTATTTTACTGCGGGCTTTATTAAAACACCGCTATAGGTGTAATTAATTCTCGATTGGCCGTCTTTGCTCCAAACAACAGTGCCTTCAATACGGTCACCTGTTACTTTGCCCTGCCAACTCATTGTTCCTTCTTTATCGCTCTTGCAATAGGCTGCCCAAGTCGACATACCCGCAGCATTTTTTGCCTGGTAAGCAGTTGAAGTAAAACCATATTGATGGCAATCGAGCGGATCCACCATTCCTTTTTCAAATACTAAAGTTTCTTTAGAATCAAGCTTTCCATCTTTCATAAGTTCAATGGCAAATGACTTTCCATCAAGCGCTCCAACAATTTGCTGTGCTTTAATTGCGGTGAATGAAAGAATAAGTGTGAATGTAAAAATGAGTGTTAGCGTTTTCATTGTAGTTAATTTTGCGAACGAATTTAGAACTTTCCTTTCAATCTCAATTAAGTTTCTGTTTCCTCAATAAAATCTTTCATCTTTATTACTCAAAATTATTAAGAAATGATTGTTGAAAGAAATAAATTCCGCCTCAGGTTCGGCAAAGCAAAAGAAGGCATTGCATTGTGGAAACAAATGATTGATGAACTCAAAAAGAATGAGCGGTTCTCTTCAAAAGTGCGCTTGCTCACTAATCTTACAGGTTCATCTTACACTTTGGTAATGGAATTAGACCTTAAGGGTTTCAACAAACTTAACCCTGCTTATTATTTCTGGAAAATAAACCGCGGAGCAAAAGAATTGTATCAGCAGTTTATTCAACTTTGCGATTCAGCCGACCAACAGTTATATAAGATTTAAATGGAAGTTTGACTAAAAAAAAATTTCTTCTTGCCTGCCGATGGGCATGGCAGGCTGGTTCTCTAAAAAAATAAAAACATGATTATTGAACGAAATATTTTTAAACTTAAATTCGGTAAAGCAAAGGAAGCCGTTGCAATATGGAAAGAGATTTTAGCCATATCAAAAGATGTTGGTGCTGCACCAGGCATACGTTTGCTCACTGACTTAAGTGGTAGCGCGTACACAAATATTCTTCCAATGAAGTTGAAAAATTTCAGCGACATCAACCCAAAAAATTATACATGGGTTATTAATCCTAAATTTCAGAAGCTGTATCAAAAATTTATTCCGCTTTGTGAATCGGGTGAAAGAACTTATTATACTGTAGCGTTTGAGTTTTAAAATTATTTTCCGGGGTTTGTATTGAATTCTGATTTGATATGCAGAAATTTGCGCGCCCTTAAAAATTTTGTCTCCGTAGCTCAGTTGGTAGAGCAGATGACTCTTAATCATCGGGTCACAGGTTCGAGCCCTGTCGGGGACACCGCATAAAAACCTGAAACACCTAATCGCTATTCGCTTATTTTAGAGTATAGAAAATCATTGGGGGAACCTCTTAACCATTGAAATCCCTGTCCGAATTGCTGCTACGTTAGTTCTGATTTAAATTTGCATAATAAAATTCTTTTCCAAAACTCAGTGTGAACAGCAGGAGCAAAAAAATTCTGAAAAGAATCCTAAAAATATTTGGATGGGTATTCCTGTTCCTGTTTTTGCTTGTCGCAGGTTTGGTGGTTGCGCTTCAATTTCAGGCGACTCAAAATTATCTCACCCAAAAAGTCATTCACTTTGTTTCGGATAAAACACATACCCGTGTTAAACTTGGTGAAATCAATGTCGCATTTCCGAAATCAATAGTGCTCAAGGATTTATTTCTTGAAGATCAGCAGCATGACACCCTGCTTTACAGTCACCGGCTTGCAGTTGATATTGACATGATGAAATTATTTTCTCATCGCATTGAATTGAACTTGATTGACATTCAAAACCTGACCAGCCATATCTCACGATCATTGCCCGACAGCAGTTTCAATTTTGATTTTCTTATCAATGCATTTATTCCAACTACACCTGTTGCAAACACGAAATCATCGTGGGAGTTTTCACTCAACAATATCAACCTCGAAAATATTTTCTTCTCCTTCAACGATGAAACAGCCGGCAGTCAAATGACTTTTAACATCGGCAATTTTAAAACGCATTTCAAAACGTTTGATCTTGATGCAATGAAATTTGACATGGGGAATATTGATCTTGCCAATACGGTTGCTTCAATCATCCAAACCAAAGTTGCTCCTGCTGCGACGAGTGCTGATACCGCTTCCTCAAAAATGAATTATGATCTCAATATTCATAGCATCAATCTTTCAACAGTAAGTTTTCTTTTTGAAACGCCGCAGCAAAAATTGGATATGCAGGTGGGGAAAGCATCAGTTACTTCAAACAACATCAATCTTACTCAACAAAAAATTGATTTGGAAAAATTTGAAATGAGCGACAGCAAAATTGATTTCGTAATTAATAAAATTATTACTGTGGATACTGTGGCGCAGAAAGTAAAAGATGCCGTCACTACACCATCATCAGAGACCCAACAATCACTATGGAAAGTGACACTTCAAAATCTTAATCTGAAAAACAACCAGGTTGCATTCAATAACCTCAATTACCCCGTGCTAAAGGAGGGAATGGATTTCAATCACCTGTTAATTTCAGGAATTGAAGCCGACGTAAAGCAGCTTAGCTATGATGAAAAAAATATTTCAGCAAACATCAGTGAGTTCAAATGGAAAGACCAAAGCGGATTTGAGCTAAAACATTTTCAAGCAAAAATCACTTACGATTCTTCTCATGCTGAATTGGCTGACCTTGATTTGCAAACTGCGCACAGCAATATCAGAAAATACATTTCGATAGATTACCCTTCGATTGAAACCATTGTAGATTCTTTGGCGAATCTGAAAATCAATGCAGACTTTGATCATGCTGTGATTGGTTTAAATGATGTGCTGTTGCTGCAACCCGCGCTTGCAAAGCAGCTTCAAATAAAAAATCCGGAAAGCCAAAGTTTTGAGATCACAGCAAAAATTAACGGCAGAGTAAAAGACATTCACATTCCCCGGTTAGAATTAACAGCCGCAAAAAATACTACGCTGATGATGAGCGGAAATATTAAAGGACTTCCCGATGTGCAGTCAGCGTATTTTGATATTACAGTTCAAAAATTTTCTACTACCAATGTTGACGTTCAATCATTGCTAAACTCTTCTATGCTTCCTTCCAATATCTCGGTTCCTTCTTCAATAAGTATTTCCGGCTTCTTCAAAGGGTACATTAAAAGATTTGATGGTAATGCAAATGTCAAATCTTCATTTGGAAATGCTACTGCCAAAGTGAATATGGAAAAGAATGAAGTGTACCATGCAACACTTTCATCCGACCATTTTGATTTGGCAAAGTTGCTGCGCGATACAACACTTGGTCCTGTTACGATGAATGCAACTGTGAACGGCTCCGGGTTCTCGCAAGAAACAATGAAAGGAAATGTAGACGCAACTATTTCTCAGGTTGTTTTACGTGCTTACAATTATCACGATATAAAAGTTAAAGGAGATTTTACCGGAAATGAATTTAACGGAATTGCAGCTGTGAATGATTCGAACGTGGCGCTCACATTTAATGGTTTGCTCAATTTTGATAAGCAACATCCTTCTTACAAAGCCACGTTAAATGTTGAAGGAATGGATTTGCAGGCACTGCACTTTACACCTGATGATTTAAGAGTGAAAGGAATATTGAATGTTGATCTTGAAGGAAAAGATTTGAATAATTTGAATGGAAATATAACTGTAAGCAATGCAGCGATCACAAAGAATGATACCATCTATCCGGTTGATTCCTTGCTCTGCATTTTCATTTCTGATTCGGCTTCCAAGCGCATTGAAATTCATTCACCTTTTTTAACTGCTGCTTATAAAGGAAAGATGGGCCTGGCAGATTTACCCACTGCGCTGAATCAATATTTCGACAGATATTTCGAAACATCAGATTCAAGTTTTAAAGAACCGATAACCATACAGGATTTTACATTCGATGCAGAGTTGCGCAATACAGATCTCTACCTGTTGTTCGTGCCCGGCTTAAAGAAATTTTCAGGAGGAAAAATTTCCGGTGATTTTAAAAGTGCATCTAACCAGCTCACAATTCAGGCAAGCATTCATCAGGTTGAGTACAATAATATACTTGCTGACAGTATTCAGCTTCATCTTAATGCTGATGAATCAGCGCTTCATTTTAATACTTCACTGGAAATGATTTCAGCGAATGGATATCATCTGCTGAATCCATCTTTTTCGGGAACCGCAGCTAACAATATGGTTACCGCAGATTTTAAAGCGACTGATGAAAAGGGGGAAACGAAATATCTTTTTGCAGGAAATTTTAAAAAAGAAAATGCCAATTACCATCTCAGTTTTATTCAGGATAGCATGATTCTTAATTATCTGAAGTGGACTGTTGCACCTGATAATTATTTGGTCTTCGGAAACACAACACTCTATGCACATGATGTTTTGCTGAGCAATGGAAATCAATCTTTAAAAATCAACAGCACCGGTTCGAAATCTGAAAATTCTCCTCTTGAAGTTGCACTCACTGATTTTGATCTCGGCGATCTCGCACACCTGATCGAGTCAAATAAAATTCTTTTCGGCGGCGTAATCAATGGAACGGTGCTACTAAAAAATCTTCAAACAACTCCCGGCTTCACCGCTGATCTTTCCATTGATGATTTCAATTTTATGGAGGATACACTCGGCAACATCAAAATACTTTCTGACAATGCTACTGCTGATCGCTACCAAGTACAGGTAACAGTTTCAGGAAACGGAAATGATATTTCAGTCAATGGATTTTATGATGCAAAGCAAACTGATGAGGCATTGAATTTTGATGCCGCACTTGCAAGTGTAAATCTTTCCACACTTGAATCTTTCACCTTTGGGCAGGTGACGAGAATGAGTGGAACAATGACAGGTAATCTTAAAATTGCCGGCAGCACTGAACAGCCCAATGTGAATGGGAAATTAAAATTCAGTGATGCAGGTTTTACTCCCGCGTACCTCAACACCCATTATAAATTGAAGAATGAAGAGCTGACTATTACAGATTCAAAAATGGCGTTCAACAATTTTACGCTGAGCGATTCACTTGGCGCCACTGCCGTTGTAAATGGTTTCGTTGCTCCCGACGCAAAGCACCTGATGAACTTTGATCTGTTAGTGGAAACAAAAAACTTTCTCGCGCTGAATGCGCCGCAAAATGATACGGCACAGTTTTATGGAAAAGTTATTCTTGACAGCCGCATAAAAATTTCGGGCAACAAAGATTTTCCCAAAGTAGATGCGAATGTGAAACTCAATGATGGATCGGCGCTCACTGTTTCAAAACCAAAAGAGGAGGTGAAGAATGTGGAGAGCAAAGGTGTGGTGATTTTCCTTAATAGAAATGATACGCTGAGTTCCGTGATGACACGCATCAAAAGCGATACGTCACAAAACTCAAACTCAGCCTTTACAGGAATGGAAGTGAATGCAACCATACAGGTGAATAAAAATTCTACGCTCACCGTTGTTGTTGATCCCGCTGCCGGTGATTCATTGCAGGTGAAAGGCGATGCAGCGCTCAGTTTTTCTCTCGACCCCAGCGGCAAAACGAGTTTGACGGGGCACTATGAAATTTCTGAGGGCGCATACCAACTCACGTTCTATAATTTTGTAAAAAGAAAATTCACGCTGCAACCCGGCGGCTATCTTAACTGGAACGGCGATCCACTTTCAGCAGACATAAATCTTACGGCGGTTTATGAAGTGCGTACATCACCGATTGATTTGGTCGCTGATCAAATTTCAGCATTGAGTGATCAGGAAAAAAATGCGTACCAACAGCAATTGCCTTTCCGCCTTTATATGAATATTACCGGTGAACTACTAAAACCTGTTATCACTTTTTCACTCGACCTGCCGCCTGCAGATCGCGGCGCTCTCGGCGGAAGTGTGTATGCAAAGTTGAATGAACTGAATGCGGATGAGGCAGAATTGAACAAGCAGGTGTTTGGCTTGCTGCTGCTGAATCGCTTTGTTGCTTCAGATCCTTTGCAGTCATCGCAAAATAATGATGTGGCGAATGTGGCACGCAACAGCGTGAGTACATTACTTTCTCAACAACTCAATCGCTTTGCATCGAATTATATTAAGGGGGTTCAGATCAATGTGAACCTGAATTCTTATGAAGATTATACAAGTGGAACGCCGCAGGGCAGAACGCAACTTGAGCTCGGAGTTTCAAAACAATTCTTGAACAATCGTTTAAATGTTTCGGTGGGTGGCAACCTTGACCTGGAAGGTGAAAAAGCAAAACAGAATTCAGTGAGCAACATTGCAGGTGATGTTTCTGCAGAATATAAATTATCTCCCGATGGAACTTACCGTCTTCGATTTTACCATCGCAGTGAATACGATATTTTGCAGGGAGAAATTATTGAAGATGGATTGGGATTGGTTTTCACCAAAGATTACAATCGCACGCGCGATTTGTTCAAGCACCCTAAACCAAAGCCGGTTCCGGAAATTATTATTGATCATTAAGATGAACATACATTGCATAAAATGAAGAACCTTTTTCCGGTCGTCGTGATTATTGTACTGCTCGCATGCGGTTGCACCGGCACTCATCTTATTGGTGCTGATGAAAAACTTTATACCGGCGCGAGCGTGAAGTTTGTAAAGCATGGAAATATTTCAAGTACAAAAGCCCTGAGCACTGATGTAAAAAAAGTGATTACGCTGAAACCGAACAGCACACTCTTTGGAATTTCACGACCCAAATTGTGGTTTTATGAAGTCGCCGGAAAGCCCAAGGGCAAAGGGTTTCGCTACTTCCTGAAAAATAAATTGGGAGAGCCGCCTGTTTTATTTTCCAAAGTTTCACCGGTTTCTACTGCAACACTCATTCAAAATCGACTGGAGAACGACGGCTACTTTCGTTCAACGGTAAGCTATGAAGTGAGGGAAAAAAAGAAAACAGCAAAGGTCACTTACACTGTTACGTTGCACACTCCTTACCGCATTGATTCTATAAGTTTTCCCGCTGAAACAGATACGCTCGATGTAAAGATTCTTCAAACAAAAAATAAAACGCTGCTGAAGAAGGATGACATCTACAACCTCTACACGCTGAAAGCGGAACGTGACCGCATTGATCTTGAGCTAAAAAACCAAGGATACTTTTATTTCACTTCTGATGATCTTGTTTTCTTTGCTGACACCGCAGTCGGCAATCACAAAGTGAATTTGTTTCTTAAAGTAAAAACGGATGCACCGTATAAAACACTTCAAAGATACCGGATGCATAAAATCATCATCAACCCCGGCTATTCACTCGATACTGTTACGGTTAAAGCTGATACTATTTTAGTAGAAGGCAAGTACTTTATTAATTCTGACAGCATGTTCAAGCCGAAAAACATTGTGCGTTCTGTCTTCCTTAATCCCAATGAATATTATACAAGGAAGGATCATGATAACACGCTTCGCCGTCTTATGAGTCTGGGCATTTTCAAGTTTGCAAACATTCGGTTTGAAGACGTCGTGATTCATGATACTTTATTCCTCAATGCGACTGTTAATCTCACCCCGCTCTGTAAAAAATCGCTGCGTGCTGAATTATTAGGAATCTCGAAATCAACCAATTTTGCAGGACCCGCTCTTGAGGCGAACTTTCGCAATCGAAATTTTTTTAAGGGTTCAGAATTGTTCGTTGTAAATGGTGCGGTGGGCTATGAAACTCAGATCAGCGGAAAAATTCCTGGACAACCTGCACTGGGTTCATTTAATGTGAGTGCAGCTGCAAAATTGTATATTCCAAAATTCATCATTCCATTTTACAAAGTCAATACATTTTCATCGTACTATGTTCCGAAAACAAAATTTGAAATTAGTGGTGAACAGATTTATCACCTTCAATATTTCACCTTGAATTCTTTTAAGTTCAACTATGGATATAACTGGAAAAAAAGCGCTCTCGTAGAGCACGAGTTAGATCCTGTGGTGATCAACTACGTGAGCATCATCAATACCACCCCGCTCTTCGATTCAATTCTCAATCAAAATCCGTTGCTGAAAAAAAATTTCGAGCAACAATTTATTTTGGGTTTGGAATATAGTTACACATTCAACAATCAAGGACTGACTTTCAAACGTAACCAATACTATTTTAAAGGCAAGGCAGATTTTTCAGGTAATCTCATGAGCGCTGTCAACGGATTGATCACAGGTGAAAAAGTGAATTCAGAAAATCCGCAACTGCTTTTCGGCTCAGCGTATTCGCAGTACGCGAGATTCGATTTTGATGCACGCTATTTTCGGGTGTTCCCGAAGAAGAATAAAATTGCTACCCGTATTCTCGCCGGGATCGGTCTTCCCTATGGAAACTCAAATGCGTTGCCTTACATCAAGCAATTTTTCATAGGTGGAAGCAACAGCATCCGCGCTTTTAGGGCAAGAACTTTAGGTCCCGGTTCTTATCCGCCGCCCTCAACCGATTCAATTACTTTTTTAGAGCAGGCGGGTGATATGAAATTAGAATTGAACGGAGAATATCGCTTTAATCTGGTGGGCATTTTAAAAGGTGCTGTGTTTGTGGATGCAGGAAATATTTGGCTGTTGCTTAATGATACGCTGCGACCCGGCGGTGTTTTCCAGCTCAATACATTTTGGAATCAAATGGCTATGGGAACCGGATTCGGATTGCGCATTGATGCATCCTTCTTTGTTGTTCGCGTTGATCTTGCTTTTCCAATTCGAAAGCCATGGCTCGCATCGGCTGATCGCTGGGTTTTTAATCAAATTGATTTTGGAAATGCTGAATGGCGAAAAGAAAATTTGGTTTTGAATATTGCTATTGGATATCCGTTTTAGGATTAACGCGATCACCTAAACCAACTGGTCATTGATTTTTTCAAAAAAAAATTTCATTACACATCTGACAATTCCGATTCTTAAAATTCTTTTGCAAGGGTTATATGATAAAATTACAAGATGCTGAGTGAAAAAATTTCAGTGAAGCGAGCATTTATTTTTCATTCCCAAAAAAAACTTAAATGTTTTTTTACCATCATTTGACTTGCTACTACTTGCACAGCAATTTTCTTTTTCTACTTTTAACACAGACCAAATCATCAATCATGCGAAAATTTTTACTTCCTCTTGTGTTGTTGCTTCTTTGCACACAACTATTTGCACAGAAAAAAATTATTACCGGCACAGTAACCGAAAAAGCAACTGGTGAACCGCTCATTGGAGTAAATGTTGTTTTGTTTGGAACGCTGGAACACTCAGGCACCAATGAAGATGGCAAGTATGCATTAGAAGTTTTGGAAGAAGGCGGCTCTCTTATTTTTTCTTACGTAGGATTTGAATCGGATACAATTGCCTTTACAAATCAAACAACACTCGATGCTGCAATGGCGCTCACCTCAAAAACTTTAGATGGTGTAGTAGTAGTTGGATATGGAACACAGATAAAATCAAAATTAACAGGAAGCATCAGTTCTGTTAGTGGTGATGACATAGCAGGAACTCCTGTAACATCCGTTGAACAAGCATTACAGGGAAGAGCCGCAGGCGTTTTTGTAGAAAGCAATAACGGAAAAGTCGGAAGTGCAATTCGGGTACGTGTACGAGGTTCCACTTCAATTAATGCTAACAATGAACCATTGTATGTGGTCGACGGAATTCCAATTAATACCGCACCGGTAAATGACGGTATCAATCTTTATCTCAATCCGTTAAATGATATTGACTTTAACAACATTGAGTCCATTGAAATTTTAAAAGATGCATCTGCTTCTGCCATCTATGGTTCACGTGGTGCAAATGGTGTAATTCTTATTACTACAAAAAGAGGCAGCCCAGGAAAAACAAAAGTGAATTTTGAATACCAGCAAGGATGGAGTGAACCAACCAGGTTGCGCAATTTCCTTGATGCTCAACAATATGTTTCTTATTTCGAAGAGGCTGCAACAAATGCCGGCAAGTATGATTTTGCAAATGAAGTAAGCGGCTATGCAACAGAGCAGGAAGCCATTGATGATTACCTCGCAACAGTACATGAGCAATTTGATCAATTAAGCGGCGGCACCGATTGGCAGAACAATGCGGTAAACACCGATTGGCAATCACTTGCATTTCAAAAAGCAACATCGCGTGATATTCACCTCAACTTTTCGGGTGGAACCGATAAGCTGCAATACTTTGTAAGCGGCGGATACTTACAGCAAGAAGGAATTATGATTGAGAATGCAATGACTCGCGGAAGTCTGCTTATAAATATTGATAATAAAGTGAGTAACAAATTTGATTTTGGAATCAACTTAAACATCAGCCGCAGTTTAAACAATGATATACCAAATGATAATTACTTTGAATCACCAATGCAGATTGTAGCACAGTGCCCGCTTACGCCGGTATATGATTCAATGGGAAATTATTCCACTGAGCCAACAACTTTATACTTTAATCCTTTGCTCGAAACAGTTTATTCGCAATCCAACATTTATACTTTTAGAACTATCGGAAATGTTTATGCTGATTACAACATCACCAATGAATTAAAATTGCGGGGTGAAGCGGGCGCCGATATAACTTTTCTTACGCAAGACCGATACTCGGGCAGCGGATCAAACTTTGGCCAATCAGTAGGTGGTTACGGTGAAGTTTTTAATAACCACGTAGAGAATTATGATTTAAAGTTATTGCTTTCATACAATAAAATTTTCAAACAGAAACATGAACTTGAAGCAACAGCCGGAACAGAATACGAACCCTACACAGAATACTACAGCAAAGTTGACGGCCAGGGTTTCCCCAATGATGATTTAAAAACATTGGCAAGTGCAGCCACCATTGTTTATGGAACAAGCTTTACTTCTTACTATCGGTTTCTCTCTTACTTCGGAAGAATAAATTATAATTACGACAAAAAATATTTGCTTTCACTCACTGGCAGGTATGATGGATCATCACGTTTCGGGCAAGATAATCGTTACGGATTTTTTCCTTCTGCTTCCGCAGGTTGGGTTTTAAGCGAAGAGCCATTCTTAAAAGGTAACAACACTTTTAGTTTCCTTAAGTTGCGAAGCAGCTATGGCATTACAGGAAATGCAGGAATCGGAAATTTCAATTACCTCGGCTTGTATGGGGTTTCTTCTTACAACGGAACCTCAGGATTATATCCTTCAACACTTGCCAACCCCGATTTAACATGGGAGAAAACAGCGCAGTTTGATGTTGGAATTGATTATGGATTTTTTGGAGACCGAATAAATGGTGAAATTGATTACTACATAAAAAACACTTCCGACTTATTGCTTGAAGTTCCCGTACCATCAACAACAGGCTTTACAACTCAATTGCAGAACATTGGCAAAATGCGTAATGCAGGATTTGAATTCGTAATCAATACCGACCTACTCGTTAAAAAATTTAAATGGAATGCAAGCATAAATTTTGCAACCAACAAAAATGAAGTAACAGCACTTTCTAACGGACAAACACTTATTGACAATGGTGGATCAGAAGCACTGAATGTAGTAATGGTTGGTGAACCAATCGGTATTTTTTACGGAGCAGAATATGCCGGAGTCGATGTAAACAATGGTGATGCCCTCTGGTACATCAATGATCCAGAAAATCCTTCTGATGCAACTACCAATGATTTTAATGCCGCAAACTTTGTAGTGGTAGGCGACCCCAATCCAAATTTTATTGCCGGCATCACCAATTCATTTTCATACAAACAATTCTCACTCGATTTTTCTCTTCAAAGTGTTGTAGGAAATGATGTTAATCTGAATGGCGATTATTGGATGGCATCAAATGGCTCACAGTGGGATAATCAGATTACTGATATGCAAAACTCATGGCAAAACCCGGGTGATGTTACTGATGTTCCGCAAGAGCGTTTATTTTTTACCAATGGTTCACAGTTTCGCAACAGCAGGTACATAAGCGATGCTTCATACTTGCGGCTAAAAACATTAACACTCAGTTATTCATTACCAAAAAAGATGCTTGGCAAAGCAAAGATCAGCAGCCTGCGCATTTACACTTCTGCTTATAATCTTTTAACGTTCACAAATTACACAGGTTGGGATCCTGAGGTTACTACCGACATCTATGCTGACAATGTAAATGTTGGTGTTGATTTCTATAGTGCGCCGCAGCCAAGAACAATTGTATTCGGAATCAGTTTGGGATTGTAAAAACAAAAAACATTTTTGAAAAAACATAAATACATTTTTATGAAAAGAAAAAACATTTTCAGTTTACTCGCAGCAGTAACGTTAGTTATTTCATCATGCACAAAGATTTTGGATCTTGAACCGGCGCAAAGCATTTCCAATGATGTCGCATTAAATTCCGATGAAAGTGTGAAACAGGTTTTAATTGGTGCCTACGATGCATTTAGCTCCCAAGCGCTCTATGGAGGCAATGTGTTTCGCAACTCTGTATTGTATGCAGGCGAAGGTGAAGTTGTTTGGCTGGGAACTTATGTAGGCCCGAAAGAAATTTTTCTTCGCGACATGCTTGTAACCAATGATGATGCATATTCATTATGGGTTGATGCCTACTTCTGCATCAACATTTGCAATAATGTTCTTGCTGCATTGCCGGTAGTAAATGAAGCCGACAGAAATCGTATAGAAGGTGAGGCTAAATTTTTGCGTGCATGTGTTTACTTTGAACTTACCCGCTACTTCGGTCAGCAATATGAAGAAGGAACGTCCAACACCCAACCGGCAGTACCATTAATTACCAAAGCAACAGAAACATTAGCAGACAATGCTACGGTTGCGCGCAATACTGTTGAAGAATGCTATGCCCAAATTATTTCTGACCTCACAGAAGCGGAATCGTTACTGCCTGAAGACAATGATGTGTATGCAAATTCGGGTGCTGCTGCTGCAATATTATCGCGTGTGTATTTACAGAAATATGATTATGCTAATGCGCGCGATGCTGCTGATCGGGTAATTTCTTCCGGCAATTATAATCTGATGGCAAATGATTCCGATGTGTTTGCGCAAGATGAAAATACTAACGAAGATATTTTTGCGATTCAAAACTCACCGCAAGACGGAACCAATTCAATTAATACGTTTTTCTCTACTGCTAAATACGGCGGAAGAGGTGATATTCAAATTGAACAATCTTTTTACGATCTCTTTGATCCTGCTGACACACGCAGAGTTTGGTATTACAAACTCTCCAGTAAATGGCGATGCGGAAAATTCAACAATCAAAATGGTAACCTTGCTGTAGTTCGGCTTGCCGAAATGTATTTAGCACGGGCAGAATGCAATGAGCGGCTTGGTACTTCGGTTGGTGCAACACCTGCTGAT
>JAJAYG010000217.1 GCA_026786335.1 Chitinophagales bacterium
GCATTGGCAGTAATAGAAATTTCTACTGTTACAGAATGTTGCGGCGAGCTTTGTAATCAAAAAGGTGCTGATACAGCACCCGAAACTTCACAGACAAGTAATGATTGCGGCGGCGTTTGCAATCCATTGATGACTTGCGGCAATTGTATTGGTTTTACATTTTCTTGTGCTTCATTTGCGCATGCACCGCTTTCTCTTGTAGCTGTTAAGTCTACAGTTTTTACGCTTGTTGCAAGTTCAATTATTACAATTCCTATCTGGCAACCGCCAAAAATCAGCTGATTTTTTTTCTCGCATTACCTGTTCCTCTGTACCCCGAATTGATTTTTGGTGTATTTCACTTTTATGTTAGCTGAATAAGTGATGGTAGTAAAATGCACATCACATTTTTAACACTCACACATTGATGATTTAGAGAAAGGGCGTTGTCGGGAAAAAAAACACTTGACCACATTGAATTATTAAATTTAATAAACGAATTCAAAGATTAACAGCATGAAAAATTTTAAGAGCAGCTTACTCATTCTTTTTTTTCCTTTGTTTGTTTCATCACAAAGCATTAATGGAAAAATTAGTGACACTAAAGGGGAAAACCTTGTAGGCGCAAATATTATTTGGTTGGATACAACCATAGGGGCAATTACTAATGAGAAGGGTGAGTTTGAGATTGCCTCACTTCAAAAATCTGATAAAAAGCTTGTGATAAGTTTTGTAGGATTTAAAAGCGATACAATCAGTGTTTTTGACGAAACCTATATTCACCATACGCTTAAGGAAACAAACACTTTGGGTGAAGTAACTATTGTAAGTGATAGACCTGATCAATACATTTCTTCAATCAATGTTATTAAAACTGAAGTAATTACGGCTGAGGAGTTAACAAAAAGCGCTTGCTGCGATTTATCGGGTTGCTTTGGCACTAATGCCAGTGTGCAGCCAACGGTCACAAATATTATTACCAATTCTACTGAACTACGTATTCTTGGATTGTCTGGTATTTACAATCAGATTTTACTCGATGGTTTTCCGGTTTTTCAAGGGTTGTCGTTCACCTATGGAATCAGCAGCATTCCCGGAACTTTGGTTGAGAATATCTTTGTTGCTAAAGGAACAACCAGCGTTCTGCAAGGATTCGAAAGCATGAGCGGGCAGATCAATGTTGTTTTAAAAGACCCCAACAAGAGCAGTAAGGTATTTGCAAATATTTATCTTAATTCTTTTTTAGAGAAACATTTTAATTTCAGTTATGCCAATACCATTGGCAAGCAAAAAAAATGGAGCAACCTGCTTTCGTTTCATACGGTTCAAAAGGCAAATCAATTTGACAAAAATGCCGACACTTTTCTTGATCTTCCTCAGGTAACAAGGTACATGGTTTTTAACAAATTAAAATATCGCGATCAGGTTAGTTTAGGCTGGAGTTCACAAATTAATTTAATGTATCTCAGCGAACAGCGAATCGGAGGACAAACAACATTTGACCCGTCGACTGTCAAGGGCAGCAGCAGCACCTATGGTCAAACGGTAAACATGCAGCAACCAACGATGGGGATCAAAGCCGCTTATCGTTTTAATTCCAATCATGCGATCTCACTTGTCGGAGATTATTTTTTTCAGAAACAAGAATCATGGTACGGGCAAACACATTATCAGGCACAGCAACACACCGCCTATGCTAATATTCAATATGAATTGGAATGGAAACAAAAACACGAGTTTAAAACAGGTGCGAGCTTGCGGTATTTAAATTTGAATGAAATTATTTCTTTTACCGAAAACCCATTAAATAAAACCTTCGCAGGTGATTACTTAAAACAGGAAATTATCAGCGGAGTTTTCGCCGAGAATATTTTTAATTTCAATGAAAGCAAGTATCAGATCATTACAGGCATTCGGCTCGATCATCACGATCAGTTTGGTTTTTATTTAACACCGCGCGCATTGTTGAAATTTCAAGTAGCAGAAAAAACAATATTGCGTGCTTCTGTTGGAACCGGTTGGCGTACAGCAAATATTTTTAGCGAGAACATTAATCTGTTAGCAAGTCAGCGCGATGTTATTTTCACAGGGCAATTAAAACCTGAGCAGGCTCTAAACTTTGGTTTCAATGTTGTTCAGGAGTTTAACATTGGAAATGTTGAAGGGTTTATCAGCACTGATTTATTCCAAACGCAATTTCAAAATCAGATTTTCCCTGATTATGATGCAGACCCAACCAAAGCCATCATCAACAATTTTACGGGAACATCTGTAAGCAATGGATTTCAAACAGATTTGAATTTAATATTTTACGAAGTGGTAACTGCAAAAATTGCTTACAACTTCCTCGAAGTTTTCAGAAATGTAGATGATGAGAAAATCATTTTACCATTTATTCCCCTTCATAAGATATTAGCTACCATTTCATACAAACCTGAGAATGATCAGTGGCACATTGATGTAAACCTACATTGGTTTGGTGAACAGTATTTGCCAAATACAAGCGCGCTTCCTGCCGACCTGCAACGATCGGAGAAATCGGAGGACTATGCGACCATTAATATTCAAATAACAAAGAGCTGGAAAAAATTTGAATTGTATGCAGGATGCGAAAATGTTTTTGATTTTATTCAGCAGCAACCAATCATCAGCTGGCAAGATCCGTTTTCACCATACTTTGATACGAGCTCTGTTTGGGGGCCTACAAGAGGGCGTGAATTTTACGCAGGCTTACGCTTCAAACTCAAATGATCGGGGGAAAGGAATAATTGATTATCCTTGTTCAAGGTGCTGCTCACTCACCATCAAATAACAAGTTGCAACGGCCGTCGTTTTCGAAAAAAAAGCAATGACCGAAACTGTAAGTACAAAAAATAAGTTTAGTGAGAATCTGATTTTCGCACTCATTTGCGCAGCACTCGTTACAACCTTTTTGTTTTTTATTGATGAGGGCTACTACAATTTTAACTGGATGCTCAATTTTAGCAGCTGGATTGTATTTGTGATTTACACTGTAGCCCTTACTCCGCTACAATTGTTATTCGCTTCGGTGCTGCTAAATCGAAAATCGCACAACATCAAAGGTATATTTTTGCCAATGATAGGCGCATTGGTGACTTTTCTATTGTTTCTCTTTCTTGCTCTGCTTCTGCCCTAATTATCATTCTTCAATACTATTATTATTTCCGTTCAAATTTTTCAATTTCGCTAATAGCTTTGTATTATCATCATTCATCACTATCAAGTAAATTTGCGCAACCGCCGAAGTGGTGAAATTGGTAGACACGCTGTGTTCAGGGCGCAGTTCCCGTAAGGGCGTGAGAGTTCGAGTCTCTCTTTCGGCACACTTATATTCAGTTAACTTATTTTATTTATGAAAAAAAATTATTTCATTTTCGTTTTCCAAATTATCCTGAGTTTTTTTCACCCTAATAATTTAATGGCGCAATTGCCCCCAGGCATTTTTCAAGATTCTGTTTATGCCAATGTTGAAGTTACCAGCAACATTCTTTATGGAGGAAATTTTAATCACTCAACTGGTGTGTATGAAGATTTGTTGCTCGACATCTATCAGCCGGCTGATTCAATAAATTATTTGCGCCCCATGCTAATGTATGTGCATGGAGGAGGATTTACATCGGGCAGTAAAACAACAGACAAAGCAATTGACTACGGAAATTATTTTGCCAAGCGTGGCTATTTAGTTGCATCAATCGATTACAGGCTTTCAATTGAAATACAGGGATCCACCGATGATAATTACCAATCCGTTTATCAGGCAACACAAGATGCAAAAGCTGCTGTTCGTTTTTTTAAGAAGAATGCAAATGATTATTGTATTGATACTGCTGCATTTTTTATCACAGGCAC
>JAJAYG010000218.1 GCA_026786335.1 Chitinophagales bacterium
GAATAAGTGGAAAGCGACTTGGGAGGGTCGCTTTCCTTTTTTGTGATTGATGAAGTTTTAAATTAAATAAAAGTAGTTGCGAATTCACTGTGGTTATTCAGTTAAAAAAATTACACTTGATAAATTCAAAACAAAAGGAAAACGTATTCTCAAAAAGAATTGATCAGTCTTTCAAAGACCTCGATCGTGCATTTAAATTTGTTGGTAGATTCTTTAAAGAACTATTTCAATCGCCTTTTGAATTTCGCGAGATTATTCAGCAATGTTATGAGGTTGGTTATAAATCATTACCGCTAATAACCCTCACCGGTTTTGTAACCGGAATTGTTTTTACAAAACAATCGCGCCCGTCGTTAGCAGATTTTGGTGCTTCATCGTGGCTGCCTTCGCTCATTGCAATTGCATTGGTGCGCACACTTGCCCCGTTAGTTACAGCATTGATTGCTGCAGGCAAAGTGGGCTCTAACATTGGAGCCGAGCTTGGCTCCATGAAAGTGACTGAGCAAATTGATGCCATGGAAGTTTCTGCAATTAACCCGTATAAATATTTAGTAGTAACGCGAGTGTTTGCTACAACTTTTATGGTTCCGGTGTTAATGTTTTATTGCGCCTTTGTTGGTTTAATGGGAGCTTACTTGAATGTTCATGCAAATGAACTTACAAGTTTTGTCGCCTTCTTTAAACGATCATTCGAGTCCATTACTTTCCTCGATGTCTTTTCTTCCTTATTCAAATCAATTGTTTACGGATTCACTATTGGAATTGTAGGTTGTTATCAGGGGTTTAATGCAACACAGGGAACACAAGGAGTGGGAAGGGCAGCAAACGCTTCTGTTGTGCTTTCGATGTTCCTGATTTTTATTGAAGAGATTCTTATTGTACAGGTCACTAACTGGATTAGATTTTATTGAGCAATGGAAACGAAAAATAATTCAGAGAAAAATGAGGAAGCTGTAATTTCGATCAAAGGACTCTATAAATCATTTGGTGAGCTGCATGTTTTAAAAGGAATCGACCTTGAAGTTTTAAAAGGGGAGAATGTTGCAGTGCTTGGCAGATCGGGCAGCGGCAAATCTGTTTTGATAAAAATTATTTCAGGGTTATTAAAGCCCGATGCCGGTATTGTAAAAGTACTCGGCAAGCAAGTAGATAAAATAAATGATAAAGAATTGCGTGCACTGCGGTTGAAGCTAGGATTTTCATTTCAAAGCAGTGCATTGTACGATAGCATGAATGTGAGGGAGAATCTTGAATTTCCTTTGGTTAGAAATATTAAAAATTTAAGCACCAAAGAAATTAAGGAGCGGGTAGAAGAAGTGCTCGAAGCAGTTGGTTTAAAACAAACCATTGAACAAATGCCAAGTGAACTTTCGGGAGGGCAAAGAAAAAGAATTGGAATTGCACGCACCCTTATTCTTAAACCCGAAATCATGATGTATGATGAACCTACTTCGGGCCTCGACCCAATAACGTGCAATGAAATAAACAACCTGATAATAAAAGTGCAGGAAGAATACAATACTTCTTCAATCATAATCACACACGACCTCACCTGCGCTAAAGCCACGGGCCACAGAATGGCATTGCTGATGGATGGAAAATTTATTCGTCAGGGAAGTTTTGCCGATGTGTTTGAAGCAGCAAATGAAACAGCAAAAATATTTTTCGATTACAATTTTATAAAATAAAAAAAATGAGAACATTAAATAAACGGGCAGTCATTGTTGGGGTATTCATCTTTTTAGGTTTGGCATTCTTGATTGGCGGCATTTTAACCATTGGGAATCTGCACGACACTTTTGTTAAAAAAATTATGGTAACCACCATCTTCGATGATGTAAACGGGTTGCAGCCCGGCAATAATGTTTGGTTCTCGGCGGTAAAGATTGGTACCGTAACTAAAATGGTCTTCTTCGGAAAATCTCAAGTGAAAGTAACCGTGAAGATTGATGAAAAATCACAACAATACATTCGGAAAGATGCCAAGGTAAAAATCAGCAGCGATGGATTAATCGGTAATAAGATCATTGTAATTTATGGAGGAACTTCTGCTGCTCGTGAAGTCGAAGACGGCGATACTTTGGGGATTGAAAAAACTTTAACCACCGAAGACATGATGAACACCTTTCAGGAAAATAATAAAAACTTGTTGGCAATCACCACCGATTTTAAAACCATAAGCCAAAAAATTGCAAGAGGCGAAGGCGCAGTAGGTAAACTCTTAAATGATGAAACGCTCTATAACAATATTGATATGGCTGTTGCTTCACTTCAAAAAGCATCTAAGAGCACTCAACAGTTAACGGCAGCACTATCTGAATATGGAGCCAAGTTAAATCAACGTGGAACTTTAGCAAATGATCTTGTAACTGATACTTTGATCTTTAAGAATTTAAATGCAACAGTTATTAAATTACAACAAGCAGCAACCAATGCTGCTGAGCTTACTGCAGATTTTAAAAGATCAAGCAACAATACCAATACGCCCATTGGTGTTTTATTAAGTGATGAGCAAACGGCAACCAATTTAAAATCTACCATCAGCAATTTAGACAGCAGCACTCGAACATTAAATGAAGACCTCGAAGCACTTCAGCACAGCTTTTTATTAAGAGGTTATTTTAAGAAAAAGGAAAAAGCAATTTCAAAGTAAAATAAATTGCTACTCTACATTACACTTATAAATGTGGGAATGATGTAACTTATAAAAGGAATTATGTAACGTATATTTCTTTCACCCCCTCATCTTTGCTTTGTTAAAAACAGTAAGGAGAAATTTTAAAAAAAATATTAATTAAAACCATCAATCTCAATGAAAACCACAATACAAATCTTGAACAAAGCGTTGCGAACTGCCGGCGCTATTACTGCTTCAGCCATTCTTTTAATTACCCTCGCTTTTACTTCATGCACAAACAACTCTGCGCAAGAAGACACAAAAGAAATTGCCAATGATCAAAACGATGCAAAATTTGAAAATCCAAAACAAACAGATGCAGAATTTCTGGTTAATGCCGCCGAAATAAATTTAGAAGAAATTCAACTCGGTCAACTTGCTCAATCAAATGGTATGATGAGCGAGGTAAAGGAATTAGGAAAAATGATGCAAGCTGAACATTCAAAATCATTAACAGATTTACAAGCACTTGCTGCCAGTAAACAAATTACTATTCCTACATCGCTTACCAATGAAGGGCAAGATGCAAATAAAAAACTGAGTGATGAAAAGGGAAAAGATTTCGACAAAGAATATTGCAACATGATGGTGAAGGGTCACAAGGATGCCATTGATATTTTTGAAAAACAATCAACAGAGGGAACAGATGCTGAAATAAAATCTTGGGCAACAGGCATGCTTCCGGCATTAAGATCACACCTCGACCATTCGCTTACTTGCCAAAAGGCATGTGAAAAGATGTAAGCATTGAAATCAATTTTATTTTTTTCTAACAATTAAAATCAAACAATATGAACACAAATCAAAATAATGATCAGTCTGGTAATGAGAACAAAACCGGCGACAAACAAAATCATGGTAGCAAATACCAGGATAATGAAAACAGTAGAAACGATTCATCAAAAAAACCTACTAATGATATAAATGAAAATGATGTTTTAAAGGATGATCAAAAAGAAATTCCTGATGAGCATAAAGATACCGATCACGAGCACCGCTACAAAACACCTGTTGACAGTGATGCTGACAGTAAAAATAAAATGAGTGAAAACAACCCCGACAAGGGCACTAATAAAAACCCTACTGATGGCGGTGCCGATAGTTCAAAGTCAAGTATTTAAAATAAGGAATCGCTAAATAAGGTGAGCCATTAAAGAGAATCACACAAGAGTCCAACTCACCTTATTTTAAAAAAACTTAAAGCTTTATCAAATTATTTAATCGCCAAAAAAACAAACAACATGGGAAACATACTTTATGCAATAGCGGTAATTTTAGTAATCATTTGGGCAATTGGATTTTTTGCCTATAGTGCAGGATCAATTATTCATGTGATACTTGTAATAGCAGTGATCGCAATACTGCTCAATGTGTTTCAGGGAAGAAAGTCAATTAGCTAATTAATAGCAGAATTAATATTTAAAAATTTCAAAACTTAAAACAAAAAACTATGAAATCAGGAAAAGTATTATTAGGTGTATTGGCAGGCGTAGCCGCCGGTGCATTGGCAGGTATCTTATTTGCTCCCGATAAAGGAACCAAAACCCGCAAAAAGATTTATGATAAAGGAGATGATTATGCAAATGAACTAAAAGAAAAGTTTAATAATAAAATCTCTGATTTTGTTGAAAGCGTTAACAACAAATTTGAATCGGCAAAAAAGGATGCTGATCATTTAATCGAGAACGGAAAATCAAGAGCGAATGATTTAAAAGCAGGATTAAAAAGTGCTGCAAATGAAAAGATATCACAATTATAATTTCACCTTTAATTAAAAATGTTATGCAAGTTAAAGCAAAATACTTTGGGGAAATATCCCTAAAAGAGTGTGAGCAGTTGTATGATAAATATGCTCCATCCATGTATGGTATTATACAGCAGTTAACAAATGACAAGCTACTGGTAGACGAGATATTTATGACTGCTTTTATTGGGATAAAAGAGAAACAAATTCTTTCAGAAACAAGCGAATCCTGTTATCCATTTCTAATGCGATACACATATAACTTTGCTATAAGGGAATTAAAGCGGCAAGGAATAAAGCCAATTCCTATTGATAAGCATAATGAAGTTGAGTTAATTCTTCTCCTTTGCACCCGGTGTTCTTCATTAAAGGAGGTTGCTTACATTTTGAATATTACAACTGAAGAAGCAAAAAAGAAGCTACATGAAGAGTTTAGAGAGTTAAGAACCGGCCACGAGAAAAAAGGGAATTTAATACAGGCAACATCTAATGAAAATAATCCATTTAATAATTCAAACAGCAATCAATTTGATTTAATCGCATTTTAAAACAACAAACCATGAAGTCAACAAAAATATTATTAGGAGTGCTTGCC
>JAJAYG010000219.1 GCA_026786335.1 Chitinophagales bacterium
CCGCTTGATTTTATATTAGGGATTGCACCGGAAGATTTTGAAAAATTTCCTTTGCCATTATTGATGTAGAGATAGTCAACCAACAATGGATCATCGGATTTGAATTCATTTCCTCCAGATGCAGCATACAAATCCATATCGCCATCAGCATCACAATCAAAAAAGAGCACGCCAAGTATTTCTGAATTTTTATCTGCTTCCCAAGGTTGGGAAGGGGATTTTTCAAAAGTCATTTTTGTGGTTTGCAAGTACAATGCACCTGGGGCACGTAAAGCACCGCTTACAAAGTAATCTTCAAGCCCATCGCCATTAACATCAGCAACAGCAAGCCCCGGACCGTAGCGACTTAGTTTGTGAGGAAGTAAAATTTCTTTCTTAAAATCCTCATATTCATTTTCAACATGCTTATAATCGACATTAAGTTTTTGTGTTGCTAATTCAAAAATCGGGTCTTCTTTCTTTTCCCAAACATATTTTTCGGAAGTAGCATTCTTATGATCAAATGTGATCAACTGATTGGGTGAAAGATTAGACACCTGCTGAGATTTTTGATCGAGCCAAACTACTACGGCTTTATAAACGGTATCATCTTTTCCTAAACCAAAATGCATAAGGTTTTGCGACGTTGACTGGTAGCCGCGCACAGTATGGTGTTGTACCATTTGCATTCCTGATTTTGAATAGAGGTAAACTTTTGCGCCAATAGCCTGCGGATCCTTTTCGGTTCCCTTAAATTTAAACTCAATCCAGTTGTTCTTTACAAGTTCATTTTGATTGTTCTTGTAAATAATGGGAGAGAGTTCAAGGTTGCTTGTCACAATATCCATATCGCCATCGCAATCAAGATCGGCAAGTGAAGCACCATGTGTGATGGTTGGAAAGTTGATTCCCCAATTATCCATTTCTCTGCTGAATGAATACGCGCCGTTATTCTTAAACATGTAATTGACTGCGGTTAATTTTTTCTTGCTTACCATTTTAAAAAGCTTGTTGTAAGCAGCGCTGTCGTTGCGGCGTGTTGCATCACGCATTGCCTGGTACAATTCGCGTTCATCAATATTGAGCCAGCGGTAATATCCGTTCGGAATAAAAAGATCCTTCAATCCATCATTATCAAAATCGGCAAACAAGGGCCCCCACGACCAATCTGTTGCATCGGTGTTTGCAAGGTTTGCGATTTCGGTAAAAGTGTTATTGCCGTTGTTTATCTGTAAGGTGTTCTTAACGTATTGTGTGTGGTAGCCACTGGTAACCATATTGGCAAATTCATTTCTTCTTAAGCCAAGTGCAAATGATCTGCGGGTGTATGAATGATCGAAACGCATATCGGCAGTTGCTATATCCTGATGACCATCGTTATTGATATCGGCAATGTCAACTCCCATGGAGAACATCGAACTTTTGCAGAGATAATCTTTCGACATTTCTTTAAATGTTCCGTTCTTTTGATTGATGTAGAGGTAATCATACATTGCAAAATCATTACAGCAATATACATCCATGTAACCATCGTCATTTATATCGGCAGCACAAACGGCAAGGCCATAACCATGATTGTTGATTCCTACCTGCTTAGATACTTCGGTAAAATGCCCATTGTCGTTTCTATAAAATTTGTCGCTTTGATTAGTTCCTTTTTCAACTTTTTCTAAATTGTTGAAACGCATGCGTTCCACATAATCTGAAGGGTGATTTTTAACATACAAATCAAGATCGCCATCATTGTCATAATCAAAAAATACTGCACCCATTGAGTAGCTATCTCCGCATTCAATGCCATACTGTTTTCCTTTTTCGGTATAAGTGCCATCACCATTGCTAACATAGAATAAATTGGCAAGGGAATCTTTCCATCGTGAACGCAAAACATAAATATCATCATAGCCATCACTATTAATATCGCACAATGCAACACCGGTGCTCCAACCCTTATTCTTCAAAAGAATACCTGATCGATCGGTAACATCTTTAAAATGCATGTTGCCTTCGTTCAAATAAACTCGGTCTGTAGCGATGTTGCCTGTAAAATAAATATCGGGTAAAGAATCATTGTTGTAATTAATTATTGCCACGCCACCGCCATTGTAATAATTAACGTACAAATTATTATCGGCCATAAATCCAAAATTGACGTCGTTCTTAAAATCAATACCAGTGGTTTTTGAAGAAAGAAGGTCAAACATTTTACCCGAGGGTACATCGAGCTTGGCGAATTTTGCACTATCAGGTGCGGGAAAATCAAAATTTTTCTTGTAGGCATTTTCATAATTTTTGCAGGAAATAAGCGCTGTTGTTGCAAAAAAGAATAAAGCTATAATAGACTTAATTGAATTTTCCATTCTTATTGTCATTTTGATAAAGGATTTTTGCTCGTAATTAGCAGTTATTGAAGTCGAATCTTAAAAAATAAACTAATAGAGATTCTATTTTTTTATTCGCGTGCGAAGCTATTGCTACACAGAGTGTAAAAAAATTCATTTGCAAACTGTTAACAAATTTCGCTTGGTATCTCTCAAAGTCTTCAATCTATGAGCTGAAGTAATTTTTTGGTGAAAGGAAATTGATTTTACTTTTGCTTAATACTAATTCAAAATGAAAAAGATTCTCTTAATTTTTATTTCCGTGATTTTATTGGCTGTTGTTGGGTATTTCGGTTATCAATTTTTGGGAAAGAAAAAGCCAATGGTGTTAGTTCTCATTGAATCAAATTGCTAACGCCCTGTTAATTTCTTCTGCGTTTTGCAATAATGATTCATGAAGGTATATTTTTGCAACCTCTCCTTATTTGAAAATTAATTAGTACTCAAATATTATTTATGAAGAAAAGATACCTCCTTTTAGTAGCAGTACTATCAATACTTATAATATTATTATTACTCACTTATAAGTATCGCAAGCGCGTGGTGTATGATAAAAAGCCGGATTACAACAGTACCACCATGCCCGAAATTTATCAAGAGATTGTGGCCAAAAGTGATCCTTTTAGTTTGTATGGAAGAAATAATGAAATGCTTCCAATACTTTATAAGCAATTAGAAAAAAAACCGGATGATCTTCATTTGCAAATGCAAATTGCATTTCAAAACATCTATGCAGGCACAACTCAAAAAGGGATTGATATGCTTGAAGCATTGGAAAAGAATGTTGCATTTATGAATGATCCGCTGAATAACAAAAAAGGGAAGACAGATTGGAGTATTGCAGATTCAGTGGAAAATTATATCGCCCTGGGTTATTTGAGATTGGGTGAACAAAACAATTGCCTTAACAATCATAATGATGAAAGTTGTGTGTTTCCTATTTCGGGAATGGGCATTCATACAGATAAAAAGCCAGCTGAAGAAGCAATCAAAAGATACCTTGCTCTAATAGAAAAAAAACCAACTGACTACCTCTCAATATGGCTCCTCAATATTGCCTGCCAGGCAAACGGCAGCGTGCCTGATAATGTTCCGCAAAAACTAATCATCCCACAGTCTAGAATTCCCGATGAATACAATATAAAAAAATTCAACGATATCGCAGTTGATCTCGGAGTAGAGAATGAGGGAGCCGCAGGTGGCATTGCCGTTGATGATTTTGATAACGATGGTTATACAGATATTATCAACGGTTCGGCAAACTTAAAAGGGCAAATAAAATATTTTCACAATAATGGTGATGGAACTTTTACCGACTTAACACAAAAAGCAAATCTGATTGGCGCCTGGGAAGGATTAGGCGTTATGCAATTTGATTACAATAACGATGGCTGGATGGATTTTTTTGTTACCCGCGGCGGTTGGAAATACAAAGCAGGTTACTTGCCCCCCTCATTATACCGCAACAATAAAGACGGCACCTTTACCGATGTAACCATTGAAGCCGGCTTACTTCATTTTGCTCCATCGCAAACAGCCGAAGCAGCCGATATAGATTTAGATGGCGATCTCGATCTTTTTATTGGGCACGAATTAGAGACTGTGAGCCGCCTTTACATGAACAATGGTAATGGAACTTTTACAGACGTCTCTAACGAATCCGGAGTTTATTTTAAGGGTTATGTGAAAGGTTGCTCATTCGGGGATTACAATAATGATGGGTTCCCCGATCTGTATATAAGTGATTTTGGCGGACCTAACAGGCTCTATAAGAACAATGGGTTGAATGAAAAAGGAAAAGTAACTTTTACAGAAGTTGCAAAGCAAGCCGGAGTAGAAAAACCAATATTTAGTTTTCCTTGCTGGTTCTTTGATTACAACAATGATGGATGGGATGATATCTATGTTTCAGCTTACAAACCTGGCTACACCATTAATTCTTGTCGTGAGTTTATGGGTTTGCCAATGGATTCACTTTTATTTCCACGACTGTTTAGAAATAATCACGATGGCACTTTTACAAACATGAGTAAAGA
>JAJAYG010000220.1 GCA_026786335.1 Chitinophagales bacterium
CAAATAAGGAGCGGCGGGTAAATCGCCTATTGAAACATCTCGGGTTAAGTGATCACTTGTATAAGAACGCATCAAGACCCCAGAAACCGTATAGATTTCCAATTGCCAATTTTCAGATGGGTTTAGTTTTTCGAAATGAATTTTATCATAAGCAGGATTCGGAAAAATATTTATTTGCCCACCAGAAAATAACGGTTCATTAATTCCAACATTTAGCCCTGTCCATTGCTCAACGCGAAAACTTACATAGGTGGCAGCACTTCCTCCGAAATAAATACTATCGGTAAAATAGCATGAACCGTATAATGGATTTTTAATAGTGTCAGTAAGCATAAGCGCACTTTCAAATGAACAACCATTAACCTGCATCGGCAGATCAAAATAAACTCTTCCCTGTGCCTTTGGAGCAGGTGACTGATCAGGAAACGGAAGAGAATCGCTGTAAAAAACTTTTGGATCCCATCTAAAGATAAGTGGCATTTGAATATTTATGAAACAAATATCGGCACCGTTCCAAAGATCCAGAGTTGTTAGTTTTCTATACGCCAATAGATCGGCTCCTAATGCGCAGAAATAATAAGCTTGAAACTTTGTCGTGTCAACTACTTCTTTTTTTACTCCGAAAATAGTATCCCCTATACCCATGCCAGCTAATGAATCATAACAGAAATACAATGTATCCCTCGCTCCGCATCCATCCTCAAACCACAATGGAAAAACCCAGGCGGGTTGCACTTGTGCGCCGGGCACTGTATAAGTTTGTGCAGCAGAAAACTTTACACAAACTAAAAAGCATAAGAGGTAAAATAATTTTTTCATCACAAAAAGTTTTTATAAAGATAAAACTTTCGCTGCTGCAATTACCAAATTCAAATGGAAAGATAAACGCTTTTTATTTAAAACTTTGGAAAAGTTGAACTAATGTTTTAACCTAAGTCGTGTCTCGCTTTTCGCGGACACGGCGTGTTTCGATTTTAATACGCCGAGTCCCACGCTAACTCACAAAAAAGCTGCGAGCGGAGACTCGGCGACAGGGATAAAATTGGAATGGTGGGCGTAAGGCATCGGGCAATTCGTGTGACGTGCCTCGACTCGGTGGCGCATGTGCGCCTTGCAAAAGTGGAGGTAAAGATTGTTGAGTTGAATTTAATTGTGAAGAGTAGTAAGAGAGGTATCGCAGATTTTTCTCACTTAGATGTGGCAGAGGGAAACTATACAGTTACTTGCACTCTGAATGGGTATGTTGTTTTTACACTGAAGAATGTAGCGGTATTTAATAATAAGATGGCCGCGATTGGGGCTGTGACGGTGAAAGTGTAGGTTCATGGCAGTGAATTGAAACGCCCCGATTTTTTCGGGGCGTTTTTGTTAGTGCTGTATTATTCTGATTTTAGAAGAGATACTATTTCCATATTGCAACATTGCCAAATTTACCTACGAGATAAATATTGCTATAACCAGCCAGCAATTTGTATATACCATATAATGGAGAGAGTCCCAAGTTGTCTATATCATGAATGCGATTCCAAGTTGCTCCACCATCTGTTGTATAAACGTCATAGGCAAAATGGGAAATTGCATATCCTTCATTTTCATTTCTGAATCTAATATCATTTAAAGCTTCGCCGCCGCGAGCTATATCTATCCTGCGATAAACACTTTTCCAAGTAAGTCCTCCATCGGTGGTATTAAGGATCGCGGGTTGTTTTCCTAATCCTGCATCATCATAATACCCAGCAGTCCATCCTGTGTTTTCATCTATGAACCAGACGGAGTTCATGTAATAATTTCTTTCGTTGAAAATATTTTTCCACGTTAATCCTCCGTCAGTGGTTCTCCAAATACACTTACTTGATTCATCGTCATAAGCGGTCGCTGTTCCAATTAAAGAACTTGTAAAGTAGAAATCCAAGAAGGAAACATCATCAGTGTAGATAGTTGACCATGTAGTTCCTCCATCGGTTGTTTTGAAAATCAATTGATAGCTACTAATGAAACCATTTTTGCTATCGAGAAAGTAAATAGAGTTACCAATGTATCCGGGAAGATCTAATAAAGACCATGTGAAGCCACCATCAGTTGTCTAATATAACCCATCTGATGAAATTGCATAGCCAACTAGAGCATCTGAAAAAGCTAACTTCAAGAAGTTTTGCTCAACGATAATCGAATCCCATTTTTGACCACCATTGATCGTGCGAAAAAGCATTCCGTTGTTATCGGCTAACCAACCTTCATTGTCATTAATGAAAGAAGATGCGATAAAAGTGCTTTTTGTTAGTGTAGAATTTTCGAAGATTTGTGCAGCGCTTAAGTTTGCTATTAGCGTTAGTGCGAGAAGGACGGCAATTGATTTCATAAGGGTTGAGATTTTTTGGTTTTTAATTTATTGAATGATGATTTTAATTATTGAAGATTGGCTATTCATTTTTATTTTCAAAAAATAAATGCCTGATGGAAGTTGATCGCGTTTTAATTCTACTTGATGATCACCTGTTTCAAAATTTTGATTGCACAATGATTTGATTTTTCGACCCGATAAATCAAGAAGGTCAATGGTGACGTTAGAGTTTTGTTGAAGATTAAATAAAATGTTTGATGAAGTAATCACGGGGTTTGGATACACTGTTAGTGATCTTGGTTTTACTAATTCTACTTCAACATTTGTTGCTATACTATCTGGGTCGAATTCCCACAATTGCTTTCCGCTGGTTCCACCTGTGCCAACGTAAACTACATCATTAATAGAAAATGTTGAAGCACCATCACCTGCATCGCCAGGATATATAGTTTTTTCAATCCAATTGTTTGTTGATGGATCATATTCAAAAATGTCATGAAAATACTTGGCAGTTGTGTCCCATGTATAACCAAGACCCATATATCCTAAGCCATTAATATTAAAACCGATATCAAATATTCTTTTGCTACCCGCGAAATCAGCTTTCTGGGACCAGATATTAACCGAGGGATCATATTCCCAAAAGTCTTTTCTGTGTAAAAGTTGATTATCGACACCAGTTCCAATATATGCTTTCCCTGAAATTGTAAATCCTGCAGCAGCGGCTCTTTTGCCTCCGCCAAAGTCAGCTTTATGAGTCCAGATATCTGATGAAGGATCATATTCGTAGAAATCTTCTTTCGCATTAAGAGATGAGGCACCGCCACCAATATATCCCTTACTTCCAATTGAAAATGAAAATGCTTCGGATCGCTTTCCCCCCGGAACACTTGCCTTTTGTATCCAAGAATTTGTGTCAGGATCATATTCCCATAAATCATCCGTAAAGGCATTAGATGTAATTTGCCCTGTTCCAATATACCCTTTGTTTCCTATGGAAAATCCTGCCGCGTAAACTCTTCCTACTCCACCTATGTCTGCTTTCTGTGCCCAAGCATCAGTTGTAGGATCATATTCCCAAAATCCTTTCTCATAACAACAACCTGTTCCAATGTAACCCTTGCCATTGATTGAGAATCCAACTGCTCCTCCTGTAGGGACACCAGGAAAGTTGGTTCTTTGAATCCAGATGTCCGCTTTACTAAAAAAGGACAAGAGAATTGCAAAAAGAATGAATGGTAATTTCATAGTTTGTAGTTTATATCTTTTTGAAGAGCAATTCAGAATCTATTGCAACTATTGCAAAACAAGTTTGGCTATATAGGTCCTTCCCTCAACAGCAATTCTTACCCAATAAAATCCTGATGGTTAATTGTTGAATGAAAGTTGCTGCTCAAGCAAACCATCTTCAGTTTTTGATTGGAGAGTGGAAATTACTTTTCCTGCCTGATCAAGAATATCAATGGTAGCTGATGGGCTATTCTTATCAGGAATCGAAAGCTTAATATTAAAAGTTCCACCGGATGGGTTGGGGTAAACTGAAAGCAGTTTATTGTTATACTCAGACACATCACTGCCAAGACGTGATGGACAAGTGCAACCATTACAATAACTGACTGAAAAAGTAGTTCCTGCAGTAGTAGTAGCATATTTGCTCGATGAACAATAAGCAGTAACCCTCCATGATAAATTACCTAAACCCGCAGATGTGTTGTCAGTAATATAACAAGGATTGGGTGCAGGGTCGGCAACAGTAACCCAAGCTCCTGCACCATCTTCCTGGCTTTCGACCTTATACTTCCAAACGCAAGGTTGATTTGTCCAACTTACAGATGCACAATATGTACCTATCGAATTAACTTGTAAACCAGTCGGCGCCGCGCATGCTTCAGTAAGTTCGAATTTTACAATGAAAAAATCCTTACTTCCCAGAACTCCATTAACACCAGTATAACCCGCGAGAATATAAGAGCCATCATAAATCCTCTTTAAACTGTAAGCCCCTTCATTACTGCCGTCAGATCCGCTAAGGATTTTGCCTATGGATTCGGATTCATTCCAAACAATCTGATTTGTAGTGCCATCAATCTTAATTAGCCATATATCCTCAGTAATTAAGTCTGGATAGACACCATAATGATTGCAGCTAACTTCACATGTAGGGCAGCCAGTTTGAACGAGTTTATCGGATTGAGTAATGCCTGCAAGCAAATAACCACCACATGTTAGAGCAGCGCTAAATCCCTTATCATTTTTTCTGCCACCGTAGGAACCGCCAATATCTGCATTTACACACTGATAAATAAAGGCCGTATTTTCTGTCAAATCACTGTGAGTTTTTAATGCCCAAAAATCATGAGTTCCTCCCCAGCATCCTCCAAAAGGTGGATGCTGAAGACCAACGGATAGAAAACCATCATCGCTTCCTGCACAATAATTAAAGGTTCCGTCATGAGTTTGGAAAATATAGAAGGAGCCATAATCCCATTTCTTTGTTGCATCGATATTTCCATAATCTTGTGGTGTGGCACCGACACTAAAATCAGGTTTGATTTTCACCAATAAGGTCTGAGAATTTTGATTATTCTGAGGATCGCAGGATTTGCAGAATCCTGATACAACATAGTTTCCGTTATAGCAATCAATTGCCAAACTGTGTGCATAATCATTACCTTGGCTGGCAGCACCACCGAAGTAGACCTTTGAGTAAATAGGATTAAGATAACCGGTAGTAGGGTCAACTTTGAATACCCAATAATCGCCATCTCCCTGAGGGTTTGTGGGAACATCATTGTTTCCTATAGTTGCAGTACCTGCAATGACGTAATTACCATTGCGGTCTTCTTTTATGTCGTAACCCACATCACGACTTGTACCTCCGTATTCTTTTCCATTAGTCCATCCTGGTGCCCAGTAACCGTTAAGATACATTTTGCCAACCCAGGCATTCTCACTTTTAATCCCGCCAATGTGGTTGGTTGTTTCTTTGCCGGTTATTATGAGATAATTTGTTGCGCCATCGTTGGTTTCCTCAACTGCGTAAGCCACATCTTCATCACCTTGCCCATCTAATATGATAGGATTCATTGTTTGCCAATAACCACTTGTGGTGTATAAGGAAAGGTCGGGGTTGAGTCGCATGATGACGATGTCCTTTCCGGTTCCAGTCATGTTGGCGGAACCAACTGCAATG
>JAJAYG010000221.1 GCA_026786335.1 Chitinophagales bacterium
AGCGCGCATACTACAGGAAATGATTTGTTGCGTGAACTCGTTGCACAGCAGGTGAACATTACTTCATTCAACGAAATGCTCCCCACAATCAACGAAATATTTATTGAACAAGTAGAAGGAAAAAACAATGAATAAAATATTTGTAATCATCAAGCGCGAATACATTACGCGGGTACGCAGTCGCGTATTTTTAATTGTAACTTTTTTAATGCCGTTGTTGCTTGCCGGATTCACCTTGGTGCCGCTGTTAATTTTCAGGTATGGTGGTGATACAGAAAAAATTGCAGTGGTTGATCAATCGCACATGTTTGAAGGTAAACTTAAGAATGAAGGTAAAGTGGAGTTTGGATATTTTAATGCACCGTATGACAGTTTGAAAAAACATTATTCCGAAAAAGGATTTACCGGCGTCCTTTACATCCCTTCTTACTTTAATCCGGAAAATCCTAAAGGCATTGAATATTTTTCTAATGATCAATTAGGATTAGGAACCGACCAAAGTATGAGCAGTCAACTCACCGAAGTTGTTACAAGATTGCGATTAGAAAAAGTGAATGTTACTCCCGAAATTATTGATCAGCTCAGCGAATCGGTTCACATTAAAACTGTTATTGGCGATAAAGCCGGCAACACCGGTGCTGCTGCAACTGTCGGTTACTTCGCCGGATTTTTATTGTACATGCTCCTCATCATTTATGGAACGCAGGTAATGCGCGGAGTAATGGAAGAAAAATCAAATCGCATTGCAGAAGTAATTGTTTCATCGGTAAAACCATTTCAACTGATGATGGGAAAAATTATTGGCATTGCATTTCTCGGCATCACACAGTTTGCAGTTTGGATTATTATGGGAACCATTGCGCTAAGCTTTTTAAAAGGAATGATTGGTGATCCCGCAGCGTTGCAGCAACAAATGAGTTCAGCGAATGGAGGAATGGAAATGCAGAATGCAGGCATGCTTGGGGCGGCGCAAGGTTTTGCAAGTGCACTTGATAATTTGCCGCTTGGTTTAATTGTGTTCGGAACACTTTTCTTTTTCATAGGCGGTTACATGTTGTATGCTTCATTGTTCGCAGCAATTGGTGCAGCATCGGGTGATGAAGCCGATCAGTCACTCACGTTTGTTGCAACCATGCCGATCATCGTTTCGTTTTTTCTTGCATTCAATGCGATGAATGCACCTAACAGTCAGCTTTCAGTTTTCAGTTCATTATTTCCATTAACATCACCGATTGTAATGACGGTTCGATTGGGCTATGAGCCACCGATGTGGCAAATAATTTTGTCGATGGTATTTCTTATTATTGGTTTTCTCTTAATGGTTTGGATGGCAGGAAAAATTTATCGCACCGGAATTTTAATGTATGGAAAGAAGACTTCGCTGAGGGAAATGATCAAGTGGGTGAGGTATTAAAAAGTTTTGAGTTTGGCATTTCGAGTTGCAGGTTTTCGTCAAGTTTTTTGCGGGTAAATATTTTCTAATCAGTTTTTATTTGGAATGAATAAAACAAAAAAATTTTCAATTCTATTGCTTGCGGTTTTTGTGTTGGGAGGAATTTCTTTTTTCCTTTCCCAATGCAAATCAAAAACTAATGATAACCGCAATGATTCGGACAACCAACCATCCGAAATCAAAAATCCGCCATCCGAAATCACAGCGCCAGATTTCAATGCCGACTCTGCTTATCATTTTGTTGAACAGCAAGTAGCATTTGGTCCCCGCATTCCGGGAACGCCTTCACAAACAAAGTGTGCGACATGGATCACAGATAAATTGAAGACTTACACTCCAACAGTTTATGTTCAGGATTTAAAAGTTGAATTGTGGAATCATCAAATGGTTCCCTGCATAAACATCATTGCATCTTTTAATCCCAATGAGAAAAAAAGAATTCTGCTCTGCGCACATTGGGATACGCGGCCCTGGAGCGATCGCGATCCTGTTTTCCCAAAAAAATCTTTTGACGGCGCCGATGATGGAGGAAGTGGTGCTGCAGTGCTTCTTGAAATTGCCAGACAATTGCAAATTAAAAAACCCAATGTGGGTGTCGACATTGTCTTTTTTGATGTGGAAGATTATGGCCCGCCCGAGTGGGATCAAGTTTCGAACAAGGAAGAAGTAAATGGCTACTGTCTCGGTACTCAAGAGTGGGCAAGCGAACCACATGTAAAAGATTACCGCGCTTTCTATGGAATTTTGTTAGACATGGTTGGTGCTAAGGATGCAACATTTCCACAAGAAGGAGTTTCATTGCAATATGCTCCCACCATTGTGCAACACGTTTGGGATGCAGCTAATAGTTTGGGGTACGGAAATTATTTTGTGTATACAAAAGGCCCAAGTATTATTGATGATCACAGTTTCATTAACTCTATTAATCAAACTCCTACAATTGACATCATTAACCTGAACTCCAATTCGAATTATGGATTTGCAAATCACTGGCACACGCAACAAGATAACATGAGTATTATTGACAAGAATACTTTGAAGGCAGTTGGTGTAACAGTGTTGCAGGTGGTTTACACAGAACCAATTCAGCAAAATCAGTAACTCACAAGTTTAAAATCTCACAACTCACAATTCACAACTCACATCAAAATGGAATTACTACACTGGTTTATAGATTTTGTATTACACATTGATCAGCATTTGGTAGATATGCTGGCACAATATGGTACTACTGTTATCTTCATTATCGCACTCATAATTTTTTGTGAAACAGGTTTGGTAGTTACGCCTATTCTCCCCGGCGATTCAATGTTGTTTGCTTTTGGCGCGCTGGCTGCCAATGAAGCCACACACCTCAATATTCATTTTTGTTTTGCTGTTTTTGTTACGGCTGCATTCTTGGGTAATCAGTTAAATTATTCCATCGGCAGATTTATTGGTCCTAAAGTTTTTGAAATGAATTTTAAACTCATCAAGCGCGAATATCTTGAGCGCACCAAAAAATTCTTCGATCAGTATGGCGCCATCACCATCATCTATACACGCTTTGCACCCATCCTTAGAACCTTTGCCCCTTTTATTGCTGGTGTTGGGCAAATGAAATTTCCCAAGTTCATCCTCTATAATTTCGTTGGCGGATTTTTATGGGTGCTTCTTTTTCTTTATGCAGGTTTTTTCTTCGGTGGTTTCCCCATAGTAAAAAACAATTTCGAAGTGATAGTGCTGGGGATTATTTTGGTTTCGCTGGTTCCTGCTGTGTATGGGTTTGTTAAAATGAAAACGGGGAAGAAGGAAGTTGAGTAACAAAAAAATGTTCAGTCAGTTAAACAATATCATAATAAAAATGTTTAACCAACTGAACAATATAAAGACAGCACTTTCACTTTATTTCAGTAAAGAAACCCAAATAGCCATAGAGGAATACGGTTATCGTAACCATGTTCAATGCCATCAATAGCAAGGTAGGCATTCTTAACATTTCTAATTTGCTTCGCAGTTTTTCCTTTCCCTCCAACTTCAAATACCATTTTACCATCCACCAAAAAATCTCCCTTGGCTGTTGCATTCACTTCATGCAGTGCGCTTACCTGGTTGTAAAAAAATGTCTCACGCATGCTTCCTGTATCACGCTGTTGCGATGAGAGTGCATACATCAGATTCGAATTGTGCAGGTAAACCTTTTCGGGCTTTTGCAACATGGAATATCCCGCACCTGATGCATGCAACAAATTAATGAGATCAGCATCACGCAGGTATTGCATGTATTGAAAGACTGTATTGCGCGAAAGCTCCAGTGATTCAGCCAGCTTTACCATGTTGGGGTTAAACGGAACAGAGATCGCCAGCAGGTAGAGCAGCTTCTTCATCTTGTGTATGTACTTCAACTCAATCTGGTTAAGGTATGGAATATCAACCTCAATCATGAGCGCAACTGTGCTCATTAGTTTACTCGGATACGTACTCTTGCCTTGCAGGTAGTATGGATAAAAACCATAACGCAGATAATGTTCGAAGTAAGTATAGGGCTTCACCTTGCGTGTGATGGAGGATGAAATTGAAATGTGATTCTTCAACAAATCTTGCAATGAATACTTTTCAAACTTCATCTTGGTTTCTATCTGCAGAAATTCACGGAACGATAATCCTTCAAGATTGTATTGCACAGCGCGGCGGCTCAAATCTGCTTTGCCTTTGTTGAGTTGCAATACCGATGAGCCGGTAAAAATCACATGCAGCTCGGGAAACTGATCGTAGATGTTCTTTAACTCCTGCGACCATGTTTCGAACTTATGAATTTCATCAAACACCAAACACTCACCACCTTTCTTCACAAAATCATCGGCCAATGAAACTAATGATCCCCTGTTAAAAGAAATATTATCCAAGCTCACATACAAACACTTGCGGCTCTTGCCGTACTTCTCCGTAATGTGTTGCAGCAGAAAAGTGGTTTTACCAACCCCTCTGGCACCCATAATACCGATGAGGCGCTCATCCCATTCGATGCCATCCATAAAGTCGCGGCGGAAGGAAGTATTTATTTTGCTTAACAGCGAGAAATGAAAATCAAAAAGCTGATCCATCTTAAATTATTTTGTTCGGCAAAGGTAGTTTTAATTTTTAATAATGTTCAGTCGGTTAAACAATTATTAAAAATATTGTTTAGTGGACTGAACAAAAATAAACTTGCTACCCATGCAGATCAAAGTGTTTGTTTTTTATTTACTTAAAGGTGTTGCTTCAACTTTAAAAAACTTTCTGATCGGGCAATAGAATTATATTTGCAATTCATAAATAAAAATATATGGAAAAGCAAATCACTTTCACCAGCACCTTGCCGGCAAAAATTATTAAGGATCTAAATCATCATTCTTTACAACTAAAGACGAAGAAGAATAAGATCATTGAGAATGCACTGCGAAAATATTTTGAGGAAAAACGAAGAGAGGAGTTTATTCAATCCTTTAAGCGTGCACAAAATGATGATGAAATGATTTCAATGGCAGAAGAAAGTATTGAAGATTATTTAAAACTGCTCGACAAATGAAGCAGCGCGAAATCTGGTTTGCTAATCTTAACCCCACTAAAGGCAGAGAGCAACATGGCATTCGACCGGTAGTTATTGTGAGCGGTAATGCTTTGAATGATCACATGGACATTTGC
>JAJAYG010000222.1 GCA_026786335.1 Chitinophagales bacterium
AATTAAAACAGAGCTCTTCAAAATTTTCAGCAGGCCAAGAAGTTACATTGGTTTTCTTGCCATCTCTGTTATTGTAATCATCATTCATCTTGCAATGTTTCTCGACGGGCCAAATTATATTCAGTTGTTTATTCAGCAACTGCAACAAAGTTTCAGCATACAGGGAAAAATCATCAATGGAAATCTGGTTGCATGGCTTATACTTCAAACACTCATTATTCAAATGCCATTGCTGGTGGCATTGGTTACAGGAGATTTGTTAAGCGGCGAAGCTGCCACCGGAACAATCAGGTTACTGGCAACCAAACCAATTTCAAGATCAAACATTGTGCTTGCCAAATTTATTTCAGGAAGTTTTTATACAGTTGCTCTTGTATTATGGCTTGGAGTAATTTCGCTGTTTGTGGGGCTGGTAATTTTTGGCAGCGGCGATTTGATTGTTCTCAGTAGCGATCATGCAACCATATTAAGAAGTGATGATACGCTATGGCGGTTTTTATCGGCGATGCTGATCGCCTGTTTGTCATTAACAGTTATCACCTCACTCAGTTTAATGCTTTCATCATTTACCGATAATTCAATTGGGCCAATTGTTTCCAGCATTTCCATTGTTATCATTTTCACCATCATCGGCACTATGGAATTTCCGCTCTTTCAAATGATCAGTCCTTTTCTGTTTACCACGCACATGATTATTTGGAGAGGTATGTTTAACGATCCCATTGACTGGAATCAAATGATCACCTCGCTGTCAGTTTTAACTGCGCACATATTTATATTTACCGGAATTACGATTTTCAATTTTTCACGAAAAGATATTTTGAACTGAAAAAAATGGTGCACGCAAAGACGCAAAGACGCAAAGAATTTTTGTCAAGAAGTTTGAAAAAAACCTTGCTTTCATTTTTCATTCTTCAATCCATGTGTTTCATTTCAATTTCACAAACACCGAATCAAATAATAAATACGGTTAATCAGCGATTCAATAAAGTGCAGAATTACAAAGCCGATGTTTTAATCACCTGTAAGATTCCATCGATCAATGTAAATACGATTAAGGCGAATGTTATTTACAAAAAGCCCGATCGATTCAAAATAAAATCAACAGGCATTCTTATTCTTCCAAAGCAAACAGCAAATTTTCTTTTCACAAGCATTGCAGATACAACAGCATTTACAGCAGTGAAAACCGGCGAAGAAATTATTGGCGGAGTAAAAACAAGCATCATCAATGTAATCCCCAATCAAGATACAAGCGATTTAATACTTGGTAAATTCTGGATTGATGCAGCAAGAGGGTTGGTTTTAAAATCGCAGCTCACCACAAAATCGCAAGGCACCATCCTTATAGAAAATATTTTTGGTTCCATGATTCAATATGCTTTGCCCGACAAAATGTTGTTCACTATTGAAACACAGAAATTTAAACTACCGAAAGCATTAACGCTCGACATCAACAGATCTGCGCCAACAAATACTGTTGATGATGGTAAAGGAAGAATTACACTGCTGCTTTCAAACTATGTGGTAAACAAAGGTGTGAGTGATGAGGAGTTTAAGTGAGGTCAAAGATCTTTGGAGGGATTTTTACAATTTTATGTCCTTCGCCTTAACTCTTTTTATTTTTCCGTTCTCCGAAAAAGCAAATTCACCATTCACTTTTTTCTTCTTTTCAACTTCCTTTCGAAAAGCAATATGAAACCCATCAAGAACTTTTTCTGTAAACTCTTTGGTTTCTTTTTTCATCTCTTACAGTTAATATTTGATTCCAAAGTTCAGCATTATGAATCGTTTTATCAAAATCTTTTTCACCTTCGGCAATTAACAGTGTATGATCAATTGAATTATCTACAATGATCCATGAGTCGCAAATTGACATGTATAACTCAAAGAAATTTTTTACGCCTCTATAATATCTTCTTTCAATAACATCAGCAGGAATATGATGTCCGCCCTCTGAAACTCTTAGTGCTACTCGTTCGATTGCTAATTCAACCGACTTCATTCTTACAAAAACCATTTTAATTTGATAACCCACATTACTTGCTTCATTTGGGCATAAAAAACGATGTGTATGAATCTTACTATTTTTGTGTAAAGCTAAAAAAGTAATGAGAACAAATGTTGAACTCGATGATGCACTTATCGAGGAAGTAAAAACCAGAGCAAACGTGAAAACAAAACGTGAGGCAATCCATATTGCTTTGAGCGAATATCTAAAAATGATTAAACGAAAAGAAATATTAAACCTGCGCGGAAAAGTAAAGTGGGAAGGCAATCTTGATGAGATGCGCAAAATGAGAAGCTAATGAGCGCAATAATTGCTGATACAACTGTTTGGATTGATTTACTAGCTAAGCATGAAAATCCACAGTCAAAGATTCTTGAACAAACAATCTCATCAGGAAAAAAGATTGTGTTGTGCCCGATAATTTTACAAGAAATATTACAAGGAATAAGAGACGATGTAACTTTTGAAATGCTAAAAGAACACTTGCTCCGTTTTGAAATGCTGTATGCAGAACCTGTTGAACTTGCTTTGGAATCTGCTCAACTATATCGTGGCCTCAGAAAGAAAGGAATAACTATAAGAAAAGCAGTTGACTGCATAATTGCCACTTATGCTATCATATACAATATTGAATTGTTGCACAGAGATGGTGACTTTGACAAAATTGCCAAATATTCAAAACTGAAAATTGTTTCAATTTAAAGTTCAAGCATTTCATTTATTGGATCACTACCAATTAAAAGTTGATCAGGATGTTCAAGCAACTCTTTCACTTTCACTAAAAATGAAACTGATTCTCTGCCATCTATGATGCGGTGATCGTAGCTGAGCGCTACATACATCATGGGGCGAATTTCCATTTTGCCATCAATCACCACTACCCGATCCTGAATTTTATGCATTCCTAAAATTGCAGATTGCGGAATGTTGATGATGGGTGTGCTCATAAGTGAACCAAAAACGCCGCCATTGGTAATGGTAAAAGTTCCGCCGCTCATTTCTTCAAGTGTTAATTTATTTTCTCTGCCGCGTTTTGCGAGGTCGGCAACTTTTGTTTCTATTTCCTGAAATGAAAGTGACTCAGCATTTCTGATCACCGGCACCACCAAACCTTTTGGTGTTGAAACAGCAATGGAAATATCGCAGTAGTCGTGGTAAATAAATTCTTCACCATCTATAAATGCATTAACCGATTTCCATTCCTGCAATGCATAACAACATGCTTTAGCAAAGAAACTCATGAAGCCCAATCCCACTCCAAATTTTTCTTTAAATGCATCTTTATATTTCGCACGAATATTCATGATGGGTTTCATATCCACTTCATTAAAAGTGGTGAGCATCGCTGTAGTATTTTTCGCAGCCACCAAATGTTTGCTCAAAGTTTTACGCAGCGCACTCATTTTTTCTCTGCGCTCTTCACGAGAGAATTTTTTGGGTAATGATGAAACGGTTGATTTATTTTTTGAAGCAACAATTGCATCTTGCTTTGTTATCCGTCCATCCTTACCCGAACCACTTGCAATCTCTGCTCCTGTTTCGCGAATTATTTTTTCTGCTGCCGGTGAAGGAAAACTCTTGATTTCGGAGGGCGGATTCTTGATTGCATTTACTTTCTCTTCAGTCACAGATTGCGAATTGTCAATAGCAGGTTTTGCTTCTTCCTTCACAGCTTCCATTTCTTTTGTCTTAGGTGTTACATCTTCCGTCTTAATTCCTTCATCTTTAAAACTGGTATCAATCGTGCAAAGCAGCTCCCCGATTTTAAGAACAGAATTTTCAGCAGCAATAATTTTCAACTTGCCGCCTTGTTCAGCAGGCAATTCATTAGTGGCTTTTTCGCTGTCGAGTTCACAAATCGATTCATCAATTTGAACGATGTCGCCATCTTTTTTTAACCACTTTGATAATGTTACTTCGTTGATCGACTCACCAAATGAAGGGACTTTGATTTCAATTTCCATAGCGTAAAAAATGCATCGCAAAAGTAGTTTGAAAATTGTGCCATACAACATTATAAAATTGAAAGAAAAAATTTTGAACTAAAGTTTTGAAACTGTGCCTTCTTTCATTTCAAATAAAGATACCTTCATGCAGTTTTATGCGCAGCAAAATATTTTTCACTCTAATAATTTCATTTCTGGTTTCAGGAAAAATTTTTTCTCAGAAACTTGAAGTTAAAAGTTTTCTGCAATTTGATTTACAAACTGAAACTAATATTCGTGCCATCGAAGTGCTTAATGATTCTGTTGTGTGGTTTGCCGGCAGCGGCGGCGTTTATAGTTTTACCAATGATAATGGAGCAACTTTTACAATCGATTCGCTTAAAGCAGATACACTCATACATGAATTTCGCTCCATAGCAGTGTTGAATGAATATACTATTTTGTTGATGAATGCAGGTTCACCCGCTTACATTTTTAAGTCGGATGATATTGGTGTTAGCTGGAAAGTGGTTTATGAAAACGATGATGCCGAAATATTTTTCGATGCATTAAAGTTTGCCGATGAAAAAAACGGAATAGCAATTGGCGATCCCATTCGTGATTGTTTTCAAATCATCATCACTCACGATGGTGGCGAAACATGGCAACAAGTTTTATGCAAACCAATCCCGCATTCTCTCAGTGGTGAAGCTGCATTTGCTTCGAGCAATTCAAGTATTGATATTATTGGAAAATCAATTTGGTTTGCAACCGGCGGGTTACATTCAAGAGTATTTGCATCTCAAGATTTGGGTGAGCACTGGAAAGTTATTGATGCGCCGATTATAGCGGGAAAAGAACTCACAGGGATTTTTTCTCTTGATTTTTTTGATCGCTACAACGGAATAATTGGCGGTGGAGATTACAATGATAAAGCATCAAAAATCTCAACTGTAGCTATTACCTCTGATGAAGGAAAAATATGGAAACCAATTGCTGAAGAGGATGCGCCGCCATTTGTTTCCTGCATTCAATACCAGCCAAATTCAGCAGGTTATAATATTATTGCTGCTTGCCTGCCGGGAATTTATTTAAGCGATAATAAGGGTTTGCTTTGGACAAAACTGCCCGATGAAAATGGGAATGAAATTAAAAGCATTTTCTACACTTTCCGATTTTCACCTTCGGGAAAAGTTGCATGGTTCGCCGGAGCCAAAGGAAAAATTGCAAGGTTGGAATTGAAATAAATTTTTCATTTCTCACTTTCTAATGCACTCGAACACAAATGCAGGCGGCAGGTTGTTCAACACAAAACTTACTTCCACACTTTCAAAAATGCGCTCATACAATTTTTTATAGAGGTTTGAATAATGGAACTGAATGTAGCTGCCATTCTTCTTAAGCGCCTGATGGCATGCGCTGATGATCTTGTACGAAAATCTTTTTTGAAACATCACCAGTGGCAATGATGAAATAATAATATCGGCATGTGGAAGTTTTAATTCTTTAAGATGTTTATTTATTTCAAGCGCCGAATCATTGATGATAATCAACCGTTCATCTTTAATTTTTCTAAGGGAAGTTAAAAAAAGCTCATTGATTTCAAATGCAACCAGATAACTATCAGCGTGCATTTTTGCAAGAATGCTTCTTGTAATTGCTCCTTCACCTGTTCCAAGTTCAACAATTATTTGAGGCAAATGACTGTCAACTTTGCGAACCATTGCCCTTGCAAGCTTTGGTGAGCTGGGCACTACTGACCCAACCGTTTTTAATTTTGAAATCGCCTCTCTGAAATAATTTGCTGAGTTCATATCAATCTTTATTGCACCAAATATTATTCTTCCTTCAATTGCTCACCGGCTTTCATTTTTTTTCTAAAGTCGCCAATGTTCGCAGCTACTGCAATGCCCAATGCAACAATTACGAGATTTTTTATAATGTATTGTCCGGCAAGCGAAGGAACCATAAATCCCTTCCAAATAAATTTGGGTAACAATACAACAGGGCCAAAGGTGGTGATCATGTGCGGAATCAAAAGGTAAAGCGCTAATCTTTCTTTACCGGGAATTAAAAATATAATTCCTATCAGCATTTCATAACACCCAAAAATATTAAGGAAGTTATAGAAAGGAATAAATGCAAGTGTGTTACTCCACAGCTCTTTTACAATTATTTCGGCAGGGCTGTAACCCAATACTTTGAGCAAGCCAAAATAGAAGTACACGATAAAAAATGAAATGCGCACAAGCGGAATGGCAATGCGTTTCATTAATCTCATAAAAGCTTCGTGAAAAGAAGTGAGCATAAATTATTTTGAAGCCATAAAGGTAGAGCAGGGAAAGTTCAAAATTCAAAATTCAAAATTCAAACTGCGTTCTCGTGAATAAACTCTCAATGAAAAATTACCAATCTTCAGTGAGTCATCTGGTTTTGATTTTTAATTATTCAATCTTATTGGAATTTTGAATTTTGATTTTCCTTCTTCACTTGTATTCTTCTTTTGTTTTAAAAGTATAGTTAACCGGGTTCACCAATTCTTTATCCCAAATTAGCGTGCCTTCTACTTTATCATCAGTCACTATACAGGCCCAAATCATTATGCCATTCTTTATGCTCACTGAATAGAATTCAAAACTGATGGTGCCATTTTTCTCTTTTGCTTTGTAAGTAATAGGAGCAAATCCATATTGCTTGCCGCTGGAAACATAAGCAGTTGCATTTTCAAAATGGAGGGTATCAACCGAATCACGCTCTTTGTTGATGTACATGATGATGGTAAAAGATTTTCCATCAAGTGCATTTGATTGCGCGCTCACAAATTCATGTGCACACAAAACGAAAAATAAAATCAATAATAGTTTTTTCATTGGCTTAAGTTTGATTGACGAAGATGGGGAATTTTGGGAGAAAAAAAATGGGATAGTGTTTTATATTTGTGGGAATGAAAAACATTAGTGCTTCAATAGTTTTTATAATGATTGTTTTCTTGGGGAAAAAGTGATGCGCAAAAATTTGCACCTATTGGTGCAGAATGGTACTATGATTCAATGGATTCAGGTCAAGCGCCGTATCACAGTGAATACTTTTTGTATAATTCAACTAAAGACACCACTGTTTCAAATATCAACTGTAGAAAATTGGAAATTCATAAGTATGCTTATGATAATTCGGTTAAGGAATATCCGTCTCTCTTCATCTACGGTGATACTAATAAAGTCTTTTATTACAACACACAATTTAATAAATTTTGTACCCTCTATAAGTTTGATGTTGCAATTGGCGATACTCTTGAATTATGTTCATTACCGAGTCAGCTGGTGACAGATTCAATTTTTAAAGTTTATGTTGATACTGTTTTTTATCAAACAATTTCTAACACTCAAGTCAAATTCATTTACACTTTTCCTCTTCCCACATTAAACGGATATTCATTTAGCTATTGGGGGTTATACGGTCAATTTTTTGGTGGACTAAATACAATGCTTCCTCAGATGTCACCTAATATTCCAGAAATAGATGGCCCATTACGTTGTTATATTGACACTGAATTTTATTATAATAACGGGTGGCCACTTGCATGTGACTATCGCATAACAGGAATAAATTTAATCATTAATGATTTTTCTTTTTCAACCTTCCCTAACCCTTTTACCACCTCCACCATGCTCACCTTCACCAACTACACTGCACCATTTAACGTAAATTATTTAATGAATTTGGCAGAGAAACATCATTTCAATTTAAAACCACACAACAAGGCAGCAACACAATACTCAACATTGAACGTGGTGAATTACTTGCTGGAATTTATTTTCTTTCCATTACCTCAAAAGAAAAAAGAGAGGTGGTGAAGTTATTGGTTGAGTAATGCCACATTATATTTTCTTTCTTTTTACTCCCAGAATTTTTCTAAAAAAAAACGAATTCTTTTGGTTGCAGCAAAAGCTTGCTCTACATCTTCTTTTGTGGGCTCAGCATAATCTCCCGGTTACCGAGGTATAATTGAAAAATCATTTAGCAGAATAAGATCATTTAAAAGAATATTTATTGAAGATTTTGCTTGCTCAATTTCACTCGCAAGCTTCAGCAGATTATGCGTCTTTTCAAGTGAACCCAAATTTTTTGAAAGAAACGCTTTCAGATATTTCTCTGAAGTTTGCTGGCAATGAAACACAATCACATCATTCGGGGGATTCTGAGATGCCGCCAGTATTTTCACTGCACTCCAATCGCTTTCTGTTTTCTTTACCCATTCAAGAAAGTTAGTTTGCATAAACAGTTTTTCCTTCCTTGTCAACAATGTACTCAAGTGTTCCGTAAATCTTTTTCCGCTTCTTAAATTCCTTAGGAGTGAAAACAAAAATGTCCATAGCCCAGGGATACGGATGAAACAGCCCGTGAATTTCGCGTGCTCTTTCTATAAATCGCGTGTCAGTTTTTTTTATAATCACAAAATCCAAATCAATTTCTTTGCTCGCATTGCCATTCGCATAAGACCCAAACAGAATTACCTTCTCCGGCTTGTACCCTTTTACAATCGTGTCAACAATGTTTTGTATTTGAGATTGTGTTAGCATATTTGATAGGGCGAATTTACTTTTTCTGTTTGAATACTAACGCGCTTTCTATCCCTAATTATTTTCTTAAAAATCCATATGCAAACTTCACCTCCGCAATGCGGCCAATTGGAAGTACCTTCGGGCGCTGCGAATCACTATGAGTATCCGCATTTACTTTAAAACAAAATAATGTCAACATTCTCCGAACTCGGTTTATCACAGCCGACCATGCAGGCAATTGAAGCGCTGGGCTTTACATCGCCAACACTCATTCAACAAAAAGTAATTCCTGTTCTAATAAAAAACGACAAGGATTTAATTGCCCTTGCACAAACAGGCACTGGAAAAACTGCTGCTTTTGGATTACCTCTTATTGAACTGGTGAATTCCGAAGAGCGGCACACACAGGCACTCGTGCTTTCACCCACCCGCGAACTATGTATGCAGATCACGAGTGATCTTAAAGATTTTTCGAAGTTCAAACCACAATTAAAAATTACTGCCGTGTATGGTGGCGCCGGCATTCGCGAACAAATGGAAAGCATTAAGCGCGGAACACAAATTATTGTTGCCACTCCCGGAAGGTTGATTGATTTGATCGCGCGCGGCTCGGTAAAACTGCAGAACATAAAATACTTAGTGCTCGATGAAGCAGATGAAATGCTGAACATGGGTTTTCAGGAAGACATAGATGAGATTCTAAAATCAACACCTGCAGAAAAACTCACGTGGCTTTTTTCTGCCACTATGCCAGATGAAATTCGCCGCATTTCAAAAAAATACATGACACAACCTGCAGAGATTACTGCAGGTGAAGCAAACAGGGCGAATGAAAATATCGACCACCAATATTTTGTGGTGCAGCAAAGAGACAAGTATGCAGCACTAAAAAGAATTCTCGATTTTACTCCCGAAATTTTTGGAATTATTTTTTGCAGAACACGAATTGAAACACAACAAATTTCGGAAGACCTGATGAAAGATGGCTATGATGCAAATGCATTGCACGGCGATTTAAATCAGGCGCAACGTGATAAGGTAATGCGCAGTTTTAAAAACCGATCACTGCAAATTTTAGTTGCAACCGATGTGGCTGCAAGAGGAATTGATGTGGATGATGTAACACACATTATTCATTTGCACTTGCCCGATGATATGGATTTTTATACGCATCGCAGTGGCAGAACAGCGCGCGCCGGAAAATCGGGCATCTCTATGGTGCTGGTGAGCGATCGTGATGTTTATAAAATAAAACAGTTAGAGAAAAAATTACGCACGCCTTTCCATCGCAAAAAAATTCCAACCGGTATTGAAGTTTGCGAGAAGCAATTGCTCTCGATGATTCACAAAGTGCGCGAGGTGGAAGTAAATGAACAAGACATTGCACCATTTCTGCATTTGATCGAAGAAGAATTTAGTGAGATGAGCAAGCAGGAAATTATCAAACGCTTTGCATCACTCGAGTTCAATCGTTTTCTCGATTACTACCGCCAGGCACGTGATTTAAATACAGAAGGTAAAGAGCGCCGCGAAAGAAGCGAAGACCGTGCAAGCGGCGGAACAGAATTGTTTATCAACCTCGGTAAAATGGATGAAGTGCATGTAGGAACTTTACTTTCACTCATTGATCAATATTGTGGTGTAAAAGGAAAAGAAATTGGTAACATAAAATTGAAAGGTGCATATTCATTTTTCGAAGTGCCGCCACAGCATGTAAAAAAAGTGATTGATGGTTTTAACGGAAAAGAATTTCATGGCCGCAGAATTAGAGTAGAAGAACAAGACCAATCTGGTGCAGCAGTTGAAGAACGCAGAGACCAGTCGGGTGGTGATTCGCCGAGAGAAGAAAGTTATAGCGATAGAAAAAAATCACGCGGAAGTGATAGCGGAGAAAGATCGGGAGGGTTCAGGGAAAGAAAAAAGTTTGGTGGTGACGCAGGCGGAGAAAGATCAGGTGGATTTAGAGAAAGGAAAAAATTTGGCGGCGATGCAAGCGGCGAAAGATCGGGCGGATTTAGAGAACGGAAAAAATTTGGTAGCGATGCAGGTGGAGAAAGATCGGGCGGATTTAAAGAGCGGAAAAAATATGGTGGTGATGCAGGCAATGAAAAATCAGCAGGGTTTGGTGAGGGAAAAAAATTCAGTCATCGCAGCGAGGGTGAAAAGACAAGAAGTTTTGCAGAGAGAAAAAAATTTACTCCCGATAGCAGTGCAGAAAGTCAGGGTGGATTTAGTCCAAGAAAAAGATCGGCACCCAAAGAACAAAGTGAAAATTCAGATGGCTCTTTTGAGAAGAAGAAAGGGGCTCCTTATGTGGGGCCCGGAAAAAGAAAACGCGTAGTAAAAAAGAAATAGGAAAATTATTCCATAAGCAAGAACTCCCGATTCACAAACAATCGGGAGTTTTGCATTCAACCAAAAACCAAATTCAATTTTGACAAATGGAAAAAATAAATCTCTCCGAAAAATTTTCTCTGATAAATGATCATTGGAACCCTCGCATTGCAGGTGAACTTAACGGGCAACAAGTGAAGCTGGTAAAATTCAAAGGTGATTTTCCTTTCCATAAACATGATGATGAAGATGAATTATTTCTGGTGGTAAAAGGAAGTTTCACTATGGAACTAAAGGACAAAACCATCACCATCAATGCAGGTGAATTTTTAATTGTTCCACATGGTGTTGAGCATCGGCCCAAAGCAGAACATGAAGTTGAAGTTTTATTATTTGAACCGGCATCAACGCTGAATACAGGTGATCAGCAAAATGAATTTACAAAGGCAACATTGCAACATTTGTAATCAGAAAGCATTTTCAACTCTCATTTCTCTTTGCAGTTGCAGCAATATAAATGAGTAACACCAATTGCAAGACAGCACTCAAGTATAACCACCACTTTACAATTCCCGGATCATAATTGAAGTCTGCTTTATGATTACCTGCCGGAAGCAACAAGCACATGGTTGAATAATTACAGTTTATGATTACAGATGACTTACCATCTATAACCGCTTTCCATCCGGGGTAATAATTTTGAAGTATTACCAATGCTGCAGTTTGATTAGATTTTGTTTGAAATGCAAAATGATTAGGTGATAAAGAAATAATCTCTACTTCACTTTGCAATGAATCGTTTACGGTGCTTGAAAATTTATTTCTCTCAGAATCATCAATTAAAAATGTATTGCGTCCTATAATAATTGTAGTATCAGAAATATTTAATGGGTACGAAACCGGTTGATTAGAAATAAAAGCAATTGGATGTTTTAACAATAACTGTTGTTTGGAAAAGAGATCGAGTTTGTCTCTGCTTGTTAAATCAAAAGGATTGTAACTGGTATACGCAAATTGTTTTTTGAAAATATTATTGTTGAAAAATGACGGGGCAAAATATCCATCACCTTCATGTACAAAATCGGTTAGCTTGCTTTCCAGCGAAAGGGGAAATCCATTCGGTTGAAGCTTCAGTTTCACATTCAAACTATCAGTGCTTACATTTCCTGCAATGGTAATTGGTAAATTAAGTTTTGCGGCAACCGACATATCGAGTATCACAATCAACACCAGTAAACTTTTTATAACATTTTCATTCCATTTATTTTTCATTATCCAACAAAAAATAAACAACAACAAAATGAAAACCTGAAAGATTGATTGAACAAGAATATTATTTGTAATGGAGCTGCCTCTAAAAAAATCTTTAATGCCTTCAAAATTTAATGCGGTTGGAAAAACAATGCGATGTTCATCAACAAATGAAAATACTTCCGCAAAAAATATTACTCCCAATAAAATAACTATTGCGCAGAAGATTTTTTTGGGTGAAGCAACAATGCTCATCATCAATCCTGCTGATACCAAAAACCCAAACATGGCAAATACTCTGAACAATGATGGGAACCTGATGCGGTTAATAAGCGGGAAATAATTGAAAAGGAAATCCCAGACAATAAATCCAGTTCCAAAAGAGATGAGCAACATCAAAAGGGAAACAGAAAATAAAAGCCAAACCTTTCTATTGGGTTTAGAAATAAAAATAGTAACCAATAAAATGAGCGGCAACAATCCAATGTATCCATTGATCATTGAAGCATCAGATTTAAAAAAAGAAATGTTACTGAGTGTTACTGAAGGAAACAAAAAGGAAACAATGCTTTGCGGAGTAAATGCCAAAAAATATCCGGGACTTAATTGCAACGCATTTGCTCTCGTAAAATAAGGCAGTGCCTGCAGAAATGAAATGATGTAGGGAGCTGTGATTAAAAAATAGATAATTGCAAACACCATATTTATCAAAACAAAATTTTTGAGCTGATCAGTTTTTTTGTGCTTTATCAAAACAACAGATTGAACAATAGTGGCAATGAAGAATATATAAAGCATTACAATTAAAAATCCCGGATAGCCGCCTGTGGTCATCATCATCAAACAAAATGCAGCCGCAATTGCATCACGTAATTTTCCTTCACCAAAAAATTTAATCCGGTAAAAAAACACCCAAGGCATCCAGGCAGCGCTAATAATCCATGTAAGGTGTTGTGCGTTGCCAATAAATACACCGCAGAGTTGAAAGCTGATTGCAATAGCGAGAGCAATTGGAGTTGTGCAATTTAGAAATCTCATCAGTGTAAACATTCCAGCACCGGCTATGATTACATGCAAAAGATATTCGCAGTTAATGGTATAAAAATCGTATCCAAAAAAATAGCCGATCACCCAAGCAATGGGATAAAATGCGCCGCTCTGCGGATCGGCATAAAAAGGAATTCCCAAACCAGAATATGGATTCCACCACGGAAAATTTTTTGATTGCAAACATTGTGAAAGAAAGAAACGATTGGGTAAAAAATAATCGGCCATATCAAAGGCCATCGCATAAGCATGAATCCATAATTGCGAAAATGCAATCAGCGGCACTGCAACAAGAACAGCAAAAGCAAAATATTTTTTGATCAAAAGAAAATTGATTTGTGCATGAAGGTAATACTGCTTTAGAAATTAACTGCTCAGTTGCTGCGATCAAGTTTGTACTTTTGAAAAAGTATGATCACCAACACACGCGGCATTGTTTTTAGAACCATTAAATATTCCGAGACCAGTGTGATAAGTAAAATCTATACTGAAAAGTTTGGGATGCAATCCTATATCGTAAATGGTGTTCGGTCTTCAAAGTCAAAAATGAAAGCATCGCAGTTTCAGATAATGAGTATGCTTGATATGGAAGTTTATTATCACGAGCACCGCAACATAAATCGCATCAAAGAATTACGATCCTATTATTCTTTTACATCGTTGCTATTTAATCCATTAAAGAGCGCCGTGGGTTTGTTTATGATTGAAGTACTTAATAAGTGCATTCACGAAGAAGAACAGAATGAACAGGTGTTCCGGTTTATTTCGGAAAAATTAATTTCAATAGATAAGCTTCAACATTTGTCGCCCGATTATTTGATTAAATTTCTTTTGGAGCTGGCAGCATTACTTGGGTTTACTCCTCATGGAAATTACAGTGATGAAACTTCTTTCTTTGATTTGAAGGAAGGACATTTTATTTCGGCAATTCCTAACCATCAACATTTTTTGAATGAGCAACTCTCAGAAATTTTTTCGAAGCTGGTACTTGAATTAAAAACCGAATTAACAGTTAGCGTTCGCAGAAAATTATTAGAAGCATTACTGGAATATTTTCAGTTACATGTTCCTAATTTTTCGAAACCAAAATCATTAGCAGTGCTCGAGGAAGTATTTAGGTAGAGGATTACACCGATTGATAAATGATTACACCGCTTGATAAATGATTACACCGCTTGGTAAATGATTGCACCGATTGCTAAATGATTACACAGATTATTATTGAATACACAGATTAGTATTTACCTGAGCAATGAATAAAACCAAAATAATCACCCGAACAATTTTCGTGCTCTCCGTAGTGAGTTTGCTCAATGACATCTCGAGCGAAATGCTTTATCCGGTAATGCCATTGTTTTTGCAGTCAATCGGATTTTCTACTGTACTCATTGGTGTGCTTGAAGGATTTGCTGAAGCAATTGCGGGGTTGAGTAAAATGTATTTCGGAAGAATGTCTGACTCAATGAGCAAGAGAATGCCAATGGTTCGCGCAGGTTATTTGTTAAGTGCTATTTCAAAACCAATGATGGCGGTACTCACTTTTCCGTTGTGGGTTTTTTCGGCACGCACACTCGACCGCCTTGGAAAAGGAATAAGAACCGGAGCAAGAGATGCATTACTCTCTGATGAAACAACAGCCGAACATAAAGCAACCGTGTTTGGATTTCACCGTGCTTTTGATACCATTGGTGCCGCTACTGGTCCGCTAATGGCTTTGATCTGGTTGCAATTTCATCCTACAGATTACAAAACACTTTTTCTGCTTGCATTTCTTCCGGCAATCTGCAGTGTTGCATTTACTTTTTTTATTCGGGAGCAGAAAAAAGAAATTTCAATTGCTCCTCCAATTCCCTTCCTCGAAAAATTTTTATACTGGAAAAAATCACCGGCTGCATTCAAACAATTAATGATCGGCTTACTTTTTTTTGGATTGATCAACAGCTCCGATTTGTTTTTGCTGCTGCGCGCAAAACAAATAACCGGCAACGATTCGGCAGTAATTCTTGCCTACATCCTTTACAATCTTGTTTATGCGCTGCTTGCTTTTCCATTGGGGAAACTCGCCGATAGAATAGGGATGAAGAAAATAATCGTTGCCGGATTTTTTCTTTTTGCCATTGTGTATGCAGGCATGTCTGTAGCGCAAAATGTAATATGGATTGTTGCCTTACTGATTCTCTACGGAATTTATGCCGCAGCAACAGAGGGCGTTTCAAAAGCATTGATCAGCAATATTGTTCCTGCCGGTGAAACTGCATCAGCTATTGGATTTTTTACCGGATGGAATTCTATTGCGACTTTGGTTGCAAGTTCAGCAACAGGATTTATCTGGTATGCAGCTTCACCCGAAATTGCTTTTGCATTGAGCGCGGGCGGAAGTATGATCGCCGCAATTTATTTAGCGGGCAGAAAATTGGTGTAGCACAACAAAGATAAAATTGAACGGCTAAAAACTTTCATTTGCTCCTCCCACCGATGGGTTGATCAAAAAGGACTTTAGTCATGCTGAACTTGTTTCAGCATCTGCAAAAATTTGAAGTGATTCCGAAACAAGTTCGGAATCACTTCGCATCGCACTGCAATTGCAATCCAAAATCCTTCACTACATTTAGAACATGCTTCGCTATTGCATTGCTGTTTTATTTTCATTTTGCCCGCTTAATGTTCATGCGCAATATTTGTACATGAAACATTTCACTGCTGCTAATGGGTTGCCGAGTAATACAGTGAATGATGTATTGCAGGATGATGATGGTTTCATTTGGTTCGCCACTGACAATGGTGTGAGTAAATTTGACGGACATCATTTCACAAACTTCACCACTAAAGATGGTATTGCAGACAATGAAGTAATACGATTAGGAAAAGATCACCAATCAAGAATGTGGTTTCTCGGCTTCAATGGTAAATCATCTTTTTATTTGAAAGGAAAATTTTATAACGAAAATAATTCACGTGTTGCAGCACAAACACAACTGAGTTCTGTGTTCAGTAAATTTTTGATTTCAAAAACAAAAACCATTTATCTTATTTCAAACACCGATGGATTTATACAGGTGAATGGTGATTCGGTAAAAAAGTTTTCGAAAGAACTGTTGCGTAAACAATTTGGGATTGGTTACATCAATGGTTACAAAACAGTAAAGCTCGATGCAGATAATAATCTCTGGATTTTTTCAGGTGACAGTGCTTTAATTTTTAACAAAGGAAATCTCACAACGCAACCACCTGAGCACAGGCAGGTATCTTCAAAAATGGTTCTCAGTCATTTTCTTTCTGAAGGTTCGTATGTTGAACCATCACTAGGAAAACTTATTCGTTATACAGGAAATAAAAAAGATTCGATTACCAATTTGCCAGGAAACTCAATGTTTGATTATGTGGATTTAGAAGAAGACGGCAATAATAATTTGTGGTTGATGACCAAAAGCGGTGCGTACATTTTTCGTGATAAAAAATTTGATGAACAACATCAAAAAAAAATTCTCGATGGCAAATATTGCGGGCACGTGTTTACCGATAATCAATTCAACACTTGGCTAACGCCACTACGCGATGGCGTGTACCTGATTCCTTCATTAGATATTCAATTCATCAGCACACAAGATGGTTTATCAAACAACAATGTGTTGGTGATTACAGATCGTCCTCAAGGAGCAATCATTGGATTTGCCAATGGATCGGCACAGTTTATTCAAGTTCAAAATCATTCACTCTTATTGCAGCAACCATTTGCAATAGGTTCATACATGCTCGACATTCTTCCTGCAAAAAATCATCAGTTGCTATTTCTAACCAATGCAGAAGTGATTACGACCGATGATCATTTCAATATTTTAAAAAGGAAAATTGTGAACTGGGCAAAGTCATATACTCAACTGCAAGATGGTTCATTACTCATAGGTGGTGGCTTTCTTCTTTCATCATTAAAAAATGAAAAAATTACATTACTCTTCAAATTTAATAACGAGAATAGAATTTATTGCATTGCGGAAGACGAGCAAAAAATTATTTGGCTGGGAACTGAAGAAGGGTTGTATTCATTTCACGATTCCATCATGCAATTTCAAGGAGAAAAATTTTCTTTGGTGAAAGGAAGAATCAATGATCTCAAATTTGATGATCGCGGAAGATTGTGGATTGCCTCTTCTCAAAATGGTTTGTTGCTGAAAGATAAAAATGATATCAGAAGCATGCTTGATACAGGCGAAAATATTTCTGTACGCAAAATTTTTCTTGGTCACGATAAAAATATTTATGCAGGAAGTGATAAAGGGATTTTTATTCTCACTGAAAATGGAAACAGGAATTGTAAAATCACTCACATCAAAAAATCTGACGGACTTGCTTCTGAAAAAATAAATACACTCTTAGTAAAAGACAGCATGATTTGGGTTGGAACGGATGAGGGGCTTCAGATTTTTCAGCTCAATAAAAAATTGCAACAACTATCATCAATTCCCATCCGGCTCACGCAGTTTACTGTGAACGGAAAAACTTTTTCAGGTGATTCAACTTTGAATTTGAGTTACCGGCAAAACAACATTCATGTTTCATTTATCGGAATTAATTTTCGCGAACCGCAGTCGGTAACTTATCGTTACCGATTTGAGAGTGCTCATGATTCGATTTGGAAATACACTAACAACTCATC
>JAJAYG010000223.1 GCA_026786335.1 Chitinophagales bacterium
AATTTTCTCTATGGCTTTTTTCCAGATGGTGTTGATTACATTGTCAATGTCGCGCACCTGCGTGCGGTCGAGTGTCATCAGCCGCATTTCTTCACGCAGCTTTTTTATGGCATTGAAAATATTCTGCGATCTCCCTTGACTCATCAGGTTATCTGAAATTGCATTGAGGCGCTCTGTATCTTTTTTAAAATTATCTTCACGTATTGCACGCTTGCGGTCGAAGATTTGGTCCTTCGCTTTCTTAATCAGTTCCTTTGCCCGCTCACGATCATTGCGGCTCATGTCGGCAGATTCTTCGCCGTCTTCAGCTTTCACAATTCCTTCTCTCAAAAATTTATTTGCTTCTTCAACCTTTACAAAAGATTTTTCGAGCTCTTCATTCGAAGTACCGAAAGTGAATGCTTCTTCCAGAATTTTCTTTATGCTGTCGAGTTTGATGCCTGATGTCTTCGCAACTTTCACCTTCAATTCATCCTGTGTTTTTTTTGCTGCATCACATAGCTCAGTGATGCGGTCTTTGAATTTGTTGCGCTCTGCTCTTGGCACTCCTTTCAAAGTAAAAATCATGGTGTTCAATTCCTTTACATAAAACCAGAAGTCGGTAAAGTTTTTTTCTTCTTTATACTGAATCAGTTTTTCGATTTGCTTATTGATGAAGGCGGCGTTGTCGTCGGAAGGAACTGTTTCTGTTGATTCTGTTGCTTCTGTAGTTTCTATTGTTTTTATTGTTCCTGTTGTTTCTTCTGTTCCTGTTGTTCCTGTTGTTTCTGTTGTTTCTGTTGTTTCTTTAGTTTCTATTGTTTCTGCTGCCTCTATGTCCCCTAAGTTTTCTACTGTGGTATCTTCAGTTATCTCCACAATTTCCTCAATGGGTTCTTTAATTTCTTCTGAAATTATTTTTTCTGAAATTTTTTCATCTGCAATATTTTCTGGAGCAGCTTCTTCGGGCACAACAGTTTCATTAATTTCTGCAACAGGTTCAGTTGCTAAAATTTCTTCTTGTGCTTCTGCTTCTTCGGGCTTCACATTCTTCTTTTTCATAGTACTCGCTTGAAATATTTTTTTTGGGATTACAAATTTAAGAAATGATTGTTTGGGAAAGGAAGAATGGCAGTTAAAAAACAAGAATCAAGATTCAACATTCAAGAAAGTTCGAAAACTCAAGAGACAAACTTCAAATGCTGTCGCGAAAAAAGGGTTTGAAATTTAACTATTGAAATTTTATTGAATTTTGTTTCTTGATTCTTCAAATTTAAGAATGATTACCCCCTCCGGCTCCACTTTGAACCGCGTGCCGCCTTAGCTTTAGCGGTGGCGCAAAAAGGGGGAGAGTTCGCGCTACTGAATTCTCGCTATTGTATTCGCTTTACTGCAAATGTTTTCTTCTGTTCTTCACAAAATCTTCGAACAAAAAAGTGCCTACGTTATCGGGCGAACTGTAAAACGCTTTTCCATTATTCACCTTCGTGAACTCTCGAACAAATTGCTGCAGGTAAGGATCGTCGGCAATCATAAATGTGGTGATAGGAATATGGTTGCGCTTGCATTGCGCCGCTTGTGTAAGTGTTTTATTGATGATCTTTCTATCGAGCCCGAAACTGTTTTTGTAATACTTGCCGCCTTCTTTTAAACAAGTTGGCTTGCCATCGGTGATCATAAATATTTGTTTGTTGTTTGTTTTTCTCCTGCGTAAAATTTCCATTGCCAATTCTAATCCTGCAAATGTGTTGGTGTGAAAAGGACCCACTTGCAAATACGGGATGTCTTTCATTTCAATCTTCCATGCATCATTACCGAAGACCACAATATCCAAAGTGTCTTTCGGGAATCTTGTAGTAATCAATTCAGAAAATGCCATCGCTACTTTTTTCGCAGGCGTAATTCTGTCCTCGCCATACAAAATCATACTGTGCGAAATATCAATCATCAGCACTGTTGATGTTTGCGTTTTTAATTCGCGCTCCTGAATTTCGAGATCATCTTCCGTCATCATAAACTCATCAATGCCATGGTTGATCTGCGCATTGCGGAGTGATGATGTGAGATTGATAGCATCCATAGGATCACCAAAACTGTAAGGGCGTGATTCCGTTGTCATCTCATCTCCTGCGCCGGTGTAAGTTGTTTTGTGGTTTCCGGTTTTTGATTTTTTCAGCTTACCGAAAATTTTTTCCAATGATCTTTTTCGAATCACTTGTCCCGTTTTATCAGTTACTGATAAATCACCATTCACAATATTTTCTTCGAGGTAACCTTTCTCTTTCAGCTCTTCAATAAAATCTCCCATGCCATATTGATCATCGGTCATGTTGTATTCTTTATCCAACTCATTCATCCACTGCAATGCTTCATTGATATCACCGCCGGTGAATTGAATGAGTTGGAGAAATAAATTCAGCAACCGCTTGAAAGGATCACCGCCATCGGGTGGTGGAATGTATTTGGTAAAACGAAGGTTCATAGTTTGAAGGCAAACATAAACTTAAAAGTGATTCTAAAAAAGGGTTAAACACAGAGAGCACTAAGAAAAGAAAACACGGAGTTCACCGTGTGTACACGATGATCTCTGCAAAATAAAACGCTGTGATCCTTTTGATAAAATGAAATGCTAAAATGAATTTGAATGAATTATATTATCAATTCTCTAAATTTAGAGGATCATTGAATTTTATTTTCCTTTCATTAGCCCATTGAACCACGAATACCTGCGAAAATCTTTACCAATAGAACCAATATTGAAAAGTGTTGAATCATTCAACGAAATTTTTCTTTCCCAATCAGCCATACAAACTGAATTTTTGCAAATGATTTTTCCATCATTAGCAATTAAAACATTGCCTGAATAAGCATCCA
>JAJAYG010000224.1 GCA_026786335.1 Chitinophagales bacterium
CAACAGAATATCTTACGTTTTTAATTGGGGTATGAATGGCATCAACTGCAATGGTACCAATCGGCATATCCTTTATTTCATTTTCTTCAGCAGGAATATAACCGCGGCCTTTTGAAACAATAATTTCAAGATCAAGTTTTACGCTGCGCTCCATGCGGCAAACAATCAATTCAGGATTCATGATTCTGAAATTAGAAGTTGCCTTTTCAATATCGCCCGCTTCAAAGTTTTCTTTGTTCTTAATGGAAATCAAAACTTTCTCATTCTGAATATCTTCTTCCGAAGTTTTCTTAAAACGAATTTGTTTAAGATTTAAAACGATTTCAGTAACATCTTCAAGTACACCCTTTATGGTTGAGAACTCATGCTCCACTCCGCTGATGCGGATAGATGTGATTGCATAACCTTCCAGTGATGAAAGAAGTACACGGCGAATTGCATTACCAATGGTTACTCCGAATCCGGGCTCCAAAGGACGAAACTCAAAAAGCCCTTCAAAGTCTGTTGCTTTTTGAAGAACGATTTTATCCGGTTTTTGAAATGTGAGTATTGACATTATGATTTATTTAGAGTTTAAAAATTATTAAAATGCGTTTTGATGATTAATTTACAATTGAAAGAAACTCATTAATTATTTCGAGTACAATTCAACAATCAACTGCTCGTGAATATTTTCAGGAATTTGATCGCGCTCAGGCAATGCTAAAAATGTTCCTTCAAACTTATCGCCGTTCCATTCTAACCATGCAAATTTCGAATCACGATTTGAAAGCGATGTAACTTCAGCAGCATTCTCTTTTGTTTTTCCTTTTATACCAACTACATCACCCGGTTTCAAAATGAATGATGGAACACTTGCAACCTTCCCGTTTACTGTAACATGTTTATGTGAAACAAGTTGACGTGCACCTCTGCGTGTATTTGTAATTCCCAAACGATAAACAGTATTATCTAAACGTGCCTCAAGCATCTTCATTAGATTTTCGCCTGTAACACCTTTCTTTCTTGCTGCTTCGCCGTAAAATCTTGCAAACTGGCGCTCTAATAATCCATAGATGAATTTCGCCTTTTGCTTTTCCTTTAATTGCTTGGCAAACTCCGTTGTTTGTTTTCTCTTCTTTGAGTTACCATGCATGCCAGGCGGATAATTTTTCTTATCCAATGCCTTGCTGAAACCTAAAATCGGTTCTCCAAACTTTCTTGAGATTTTAGATTTTGGACCAGTGTATCTTGCCATGTTTAATTAATTCTTGATTTATTATTTGTGACTGTTAATTGAAGTATTATTCTTGACTATGATTTTACACTCTTCTTTTCTTTGGAGGACGACACCCATTGTGTGGCAATGGAGTGATGTCTCTGATTATTGTTACATCAATTCCTGAAGCGTTGATTGAACGAATGGCTGATTCGCGACCTGATCCCGGACCTTTAACAAATACTTCCACCTTCTTTATACCTGCATCAGAAGCAACCTTTGCTGCCGCCTGTGCTGCAACCTGTGCTGCATAAGGTGTATTTTTCTTTGATCCTTTAAAACCAACTTTACCGGCAGATGACCATGAAATAGTTTGACCGGTTTTATTGGTGAAAGTGATAATGATATTGTTAAAGCTTGCTTGAATATGAACCTGTCCTTCAGGTTCTGCTTTAACTGTTCTTTTCTTTGTTACTTTTTTTACTTCTGCCATTTTATTTTCTTTAGTCGGAAGTCCTTAGTCGGAAGTCCTTGGTTTATGTTTTATCCATCCCGTCCATTTTTCATTAGGACTAAGGACTTGGTAATTGCTACTTCTTAGCAGGGGTTTTCTTTTTACCTGCAACTGTTTTACGTTTTCCTTTTCTTGTACGAGCATTTGTTTTTGAACGCTGTCCACGAACCGGCAATCCTTTACGATGGCGAATTCCGCGATAGCATCCAATGTCCATTAATCGCTTAATGTTCAATTGAATTTCAGAACGTAATGCACCTTCAACTTTCCAATCATTATTAATAATTGTTCTAATGTTGTTAAGATCATCATCATTCCAATCACTAACCTTTTTTTCAAAAGGAACACCTGCCTGTTCTAATATTTTTTTTCCAGCTGATCTTCCAATTCCAAAGAGATAAGAAAGTCCTATATCTCCTCTTTTATTTCTTGGTAAATCAACACCTGAGATTCGTGCCATGTTTGGTAAATTATCTGTTTAACTTTTTAAATTATAATTATTTTTTTGAGGAAATGAATTAACCCTGACGCTGTTTATAGCGAGGGTTTTTTTTGTTGATTACATAAAGTTTTCCTTTCCTTCTTACAATCTTGCATTCAGGACTTCTTTTCTTTATTGATGCTCTTACTCTCATTTCTTTAATCGTTAGCGGTTAGTAGTAATTGGTTTCCTTTATTTATACCTGTATGTTATTCTTCCTCTTGTTAAATCGTAGGGCGACATTTCTACTGCAACCTTATCACCCGGTAAAATTCTTATATAGTTCATTCTCATTTTCCCTGAAATGGTGGCAATAATTTGATGATCATTTTCAAGGCGCACTCTAAACATTGCATTTGATAATGCTTCAGTTATTGTACCGTCTTGTTTGATCAGGTCTTGTTTTGCCATTTAAAAAAGAGGTGCAAATATCGTTTTTGTTTCTTGATTAAGCAACCACTCCGTAAACCAATTCATCAATGAAATTAAATGTTGTTAAAATCTCCGGTCCATCCTTTCCTATTGCAATTGTATGTTCAAAATGTGCCGAGGGTTTTTTATCTTCAGTATAAATTGTCCATCCGTCTTCAGCTTGCAACACATCCTTCTTTCCCATATTCACCATTGGCTCAATAGCGATTACCAAACCATTCTGGATTTTTGTTCCCGAACCTCGTTTGCCATAATTGGGTACTTGAGGGTCTTCGTGTAACTTTCTTCCTAAACCATGACCTACCAATTCTCTAACTATTGAAAATCCATGCTTCTCAACGTGTTCCTGAACTGCAGATGCAATATCTCCTATCCTCATACCAATTCTGGCCTTTTGTATTCCAAGATCAAGGGATTCTCTTGTAACTTGTAATAATTTTCTTTTCTCCTCTCCAATTTCACCTACAGGGAATGTAAATGCACTGTCTCCAAAAAAGCCTTCAAAAATTACCCCCCCGTCAACCGAAACCAAATCTCCTTCTTTCAATTCATATTTACCAGGAATTCCATGTACTACTTGTTCGTTTACTGAGATGCAAAAGGAATTTGGAAAATCTTTATATCCCATAAATGCCGGGATTCCTCCGTGATCTCTTATAAATTCATCTCCTATTTTATCAATCTTTAAAGTGGTAATTCCCGGTTTTATTATTTTCCCTACCTCACCAAGTGCTTTACTTAATAATGTACAACTCTTTCGAATTGCTTCTATCTCTTCATTTGTCTTATAATAAATCATTAAACATTTGCTGTTGTTCTTCCTTTTATTCGACCTGTTTTCATAAGTCCATCATAATGGCGCATCAATAAATGACTTTCAATTTGTTGAAGCGTATCAAGAATAACCCCTACCATAATGAGCAATGATGTTCCACCAAAAAAGCCTGCAAACTGTGAGTTGATTCCAAGATAACTTGCAATTCCGGGCATTAGTGCTATAAAGGCAAGAAGTATTGCACCAGGTAAAGTGATTCGAGACATTACATTATCAATAAAATTTGCTGTTTGTTTGCCTGGTTTCACACCCGGAATAAATCCGCCATTTCTTTTCATATCATCTGCCATCTGCACAGGATTAACGATGATTGCAGTATAAAAATAGGTAAACACAATAATTAAAATACTATCAATCATGTTGTACCAGAATGATCCAGGATCAGTTAATGAAAGTGTTCCCTGCATTGCTGCCGAATTTGGAAAAAATTGTGCAACTGAAGCAGGTATAAACATAATTGCCTGAGCAAAAATGATAGGCATTACACCCGCTGCATTAACCTTTAAAGGAATATACTGTCTTACACCACCATATTGTTTATTTCCAACAACCCGCTTTGCATATTGTACTGGAATCTTTCGAGTTCCTTGTACAAGAAGTATAACAACAACGATTACAGCCAGAAGAATGGCTAACTCCAGTAAGAATACAATTAATCCACCGCCTTCATTTAACCGGCTGTTAAATTCAGCGATA
>JAJAYG010000225.1 GCA_026786335.1 Chitinophagales bacterium
AAAAACAAAATCCTCATGCAGCATTCATTTATGGAATACTTACCGATGCAAATGTGGAGTTAGGAAATTACACTGCCGCTGTTCGCATGGCCGACAGCATGTGCGGCATTCGCCCCGATCTGCGTTCCTACTCACGCATCTCATACATGCGTGAAATCTATGGCGATTTTAATGGAGCAAAAGAAGCGATGAAAATGGCAGTGAATGCAGGTATTCCCGGCTTTGAGCAAACAGAATGGTGTCGGGTTTATTTGGGCAAGTTGTATGAAACATCGGGCAGCATTGATACTGCAGAATTAATATATACTGCTGCTTCAATCGCTCGACCAAACTACGCTTATGCCATTGCAGGATTAGGAAGAATACAGCGCGCAAAAAAGAATTACACACAAGCAATAAAATATTTTGAGCAGGCAAATGGTTTGGTAAAAGATTATACATTTGGTGATGAGTTGATTGATCTTTATCGACTCACTAATCAAAAACAAAAAGCAGATGAAGTATCTAAAGAGGTAATTGCTAAGTTGAACGAACATGCAAATACAGATGATAAGAATGGTGATGCCGGCCACTATGCCGATAAAGAACTTGCTTATGTTTATTTAAAGCTTAATGAAAATGATCTTGCTTTAAAACATGCAAAAGCAGAATACGACCGCCGCCCCGATAATATTGATATAAATGAAATGATGGCCTGGGTTTATTACAAGCGCGGTGAATTCACCTATGCACTTGGTTACCTTGACAAAGCCTTGCGCACCGGTTCTAAAAACCCCGATCTTCTTTGCCGCGCTGGATTAATTTATTGCAGCAACAATCAAATCGAAAAGGGATCGGCAATGATTGCGCAGGCAATCAACATCAATCCTTTTTTACAGGAAGATTTATTAGCCGAAGCAAAAAAATATTTGCCGGCAAATGCGCAACTTGCAGATAAAAAATAGATGGTTAAATTGCTGCATTGCCAAATGGTTGGCTTGCACATACTTACAAACTCAACCAAACCAGTTTATCCGTTTAACCATTTAGCAAGTGATATTTGCAACAATTTATTCCATGACTTCCTTCAAAAAATTATTAACCCTCACAACAGCGCTGTTAAGTTGCAGCTTGATGGCAAATGCTCACGCCCTCAATTTCGATTTCAGTAAAATGTCGAGAACCGATATTGGTTTTGCCTATCTCAAGCTCGGCTATGAACACATAATTCCATTGGGTGTTGATCATATACTTTTTGTAGTAAGTATTTTTTTGTTGAGTCCGCAACTGAAGAAAGTGATTTGGCAGGCAACAGCATTTACAGTTGCACACTCCATCACATTGGGGATGGCCATGTATGGATTAATTAAACCGCCATCAGCGATTATTGAACCCGTGATTGCGTTGTCGATTGTACTGGTTGCTGTAGAAAATATTATTACACAGAAACTAAATCCTTTCAGAGTTGCCATCATTTTTCTTTTTGGCCTTGTGCATGGAGTGGGTTTCGCAAGCGTTCTCGTGGGTTTAGGTCTTCCTGAAAAAGAATTTGTAACAGCACTTATCACTTTTAATCTTGGGGTTGAAATCGGGCAGATCACTGTAATTCTTCTTGGATTTTTTTTGGTAGGAATCTGGTTCGGGAAAAAAGAATGGTATCATAAGCGAATCGTAATTCCTGCATCAGTAGTGATTGCTCTCATTGCATTGTACTGGACGATTGAAAGAACGGCGGCATCGCTTTCCTGATTGCTTTGTTTTTTTTCAACACAAGAGAACAGAGTTAACTGAGGTCGCAGAGAAAAATAACAACCACTCCGTTTAACACTTTTAACTCAGTGCTCTCTGTGTTGAAATTTGATAATGAGTTTTATATCAGCGAAATCTGCGGGAGAATTTTTCTCTACTCTTGGTTCAATGAACAGAAACCGATCAGTCATTAACGGCTTCCTTCAATTTTGATTTTATCAAATCAATCCCCGGATTAAAATATCCATAAGTAATGTGAGGGAATTCTTCTTTGATCAATTGCAAAACTTTTTTCATTCCCAAACATTCACCGGTTTCAGTTACGCCAATCTTTTGCAAATACCAATCGGGATCAATGTTGAAATTGCGCCACTGAATCATAGAGAGATTCGTTTCTCGAATAAATTTTCGCAGTGCTTCATATTCTTCAACAGCATCTGACATTCCCGGAAAAACAAAATAGTTGAGCGAAGCCCAGCCATTGTATTTGCGAACCACTTTTACCGATTCAGCCAAAGCATCGAAAGAATAATTGTTAGGCAAATAATATGGGTCATAAATTTTTTTGCGCACGCTGTTCGTGCTTACGCGAATGCTGTTCAATCCTGCCTTGCACAATTCTTCCACTGCATGCGGCATGCTTCCGTTGGTGTTGATGTTGATGCTGCCTTTCGAAGTTTTTTTTCTGATCTCGCGAATGGCATCGCGAATGGTTTCCCACATCAGCAGCGGCTCACCTTCGCAGCCCTGCCCGAAACTAATGATGGGATTGGGTGCAGTGTTCAAATGTTCAATCGTGTACTCGGCAATTTCTTTTGCAGTGGGTTTAAATGTCAACCGGTCTTGTGTAGAGGTAATGCTTTCTTTTTCGGGTTGAAATGAAATGCAACCAATACAATTCGAATTGCAGGCGGGCGAAGTTGGAATCGGTGCTTCATAACGATTAAGGAAAAAATTTCTCGCAGCGGGACAATGATAATTAAGCGCGCAATTATTTCCTATGTGATCAAGCAAACGGTTATCAGGAAATTTTTTGGTGAGGCGCGCAACATTTTCTGCCACTAATGTTTGGTCAAAATTTTTTGGCTCTTGTCTTATGTCGGCATCAATGCGAATGGCGGGCACATAAAATTTTCCGTTGAGCCATCCCACAGCTGTGTAAGCAAACAGCGGTAGCGTTTCGGCATCGGCATCCTTTACATAGGAAGAAATATAAAATTGCGAATGAGCAGGCGCCATTTGCGCAGCCACAGCAAAACCTTTTTCGCAAATTGTTGGCTCACCGGTTTCTTTATTAAAACCAATCGGGTGGCGATTGGGTAACATGTAAACATCACTGCCTTCGGGCAATTCAATAAAATCTGCAATATCCATTGCCACCGCATCAAACCCCGATCTGCCGCTCATAAAAAGATCATCATCATCAATGATGTTTCCATTAGAATCGGCGTAGAGGAGATTGGGGATTTGATTGGGCATATAAATTTCGAAAATCAAATTTGCTCGTCACCCTTTATGAAAGAAGAAAGATTGTTAAGCAATTTCTTAAAATGTTTTTGATGAAGTTTATCAATTACTTCTTGAACTTAATGGCATCTCTAAAACTAATGGTTTGTCATTCCGTCCCGACAGCGGCGGGATCGGAATCTACTTCATCTGAGTAATAAATAAGATGCTGAAATAAATTCAGCATGACATTGTTCGGTTTTTAAAGTTGCTTTAACTTGCTTGTATTCTGTATTAGGTTGTTTGATGTCTGCTTCGAAATATTCTGCCTCATCATTTGCATATCCCTTCAGAAAGTTTGTTGCTTCTGCATCTTTCCACACTTTAGATTCCTTGAATTCTATGCCCGAAGAATCAACTTGCTTCGCAATACTTATGGTGAGGGCAGCATTTTTTTCCTCGCCGGCAAGTTGTTTTATTTTCTTCAATAAACTTCCGTTCAATTCTTTTGCACGGACTTTATTTACTGCAACCATTGAATTTGATTTTAAGCAAAGTTACTGAACTTCTTTTTCTTAAATCTTAAATGTAAATTTGTTGAAACACTTATGATGAAGAAATTATACTTCAGTTTTTTAATTCTTGCAGCAGTCAATGCTTCTGCACAAAATTTTTTTCCTTTCCATTAAGACAGACCGGCTTATTACAGTTTCAACAGCGATAAAATTTTTTATTCGCAAGCAGGAATCTCCATTGACTCATTTAAAGTTTTTGGAACTGATACTATTTTCTATCACTACCCGATTATTGATTACGACAATAGCACCCCACCCACAATCAACTTTTCCTCTCCGGAAATTTTTCACCATCACAAACTCATTTCATACTGCTGAATTCTTTAGGAGAAGAAATGAAACTGAATCAAATCTCTAATCACTCCGGCACAGTTACATTCGATGTTCACGATTTGCCTGCGGGGTTTTATGTTTTGCAGGTGAAGAAAGAAGATGAGGTGGTGAATTTGAAGTTTGTGAAGGAGTGAGATCGAGAAATGTCATTTCTTAGAAGGGAGCCCCATCAAATTGCATGATGCAGAATGATAAGATTTTTTTTATTTTCCTTCTAAAAAAATCTTTACATCCTCACCC
>JAJAYG010000226.1 GCA_026786335.1 Chitinophagales bacterium
AAAGATGGGAGGATTGTTTATTAAAACGGGTCCACTTGTTCAAGTAAAACCCCGCGGTACAAAATCAAATGTTTTAAATGATTACGACCCTGCAGTTGTTTACGATGGTCCGCTTGCAGTAATGGTTAACGAAAACAGCGCCTCAGCTTCAGAAATTATTGCAGCGGCTTTACAAGATTATCATCGTGCAGTAATTGTTGGAAGCAATACAACTTACGGAAAGGGAACAGTTCAAAATTTTTATAACCTCGATGATTTTGTTCAGCCTGAACAAGTAAAAGAAGAATCATTGGGATCAATAAAAATCACCATTCAAAAATACTATCGCATTAATGGCGGCACAACGCAATTGAAGGGAGTAACTCCTGATATTATTTTGCCCGATCCTTATTCTCTGATTGCAGACAGAGAACAAGATGATCCAAATGCACTTGGATGGGATGAAATTCCCGCTGCTCAGTACGAAACAGTTAAAGCCGCTTACTCAATTGCAACTCTTAAATCGAAAAGCGAAAAGCGGGTAAGTGCCAGTTCTTCATTTCAACTGATTAAACAAGAGTCACAAGATTTAAAAGTGCGAACAGATTTCTCGCTGTATCCATTAAACTTTAATAAGTTCAGCGCGCTTCAGAAAGAGTGGGATATAAATGAAAAAAAATATGAAGCAATATCAGCAGATTCTAATTTAGTTAACATTATAAATCTGGCTGTTGATCTTCCAAAAATAAATTCTGATTCTACTGCAATTGCACGCAATAATCAGTTTATTAAAAACTTGAAAAAAGATATCTACCTCAACGAAGTTTCTCAAATGGTGGTTGAAATGAAATAAATATCATTTCAACAAGTTCTAAAAAATGAATTAATATTTCATTTTGCATTGTAAGACAGTTAGATTTCTAAAAAGCAACTTTGACTCAAACAAAATATCTGCGAAAAGAAAATGTTAGGCAAAAAAAATCCGCCCCGATTGCTCGGAGCGGAAGAAGTTAAGAATGATAAAATTATTTAGGAAGCAAGTTTTACACCCACTGCGTTTAAACCTTTTTTACCTTCTTGAACATCGAAAACAACTTCATCGCCTTCACGAATATCATCTTTTAATCCTGATACGTGTACGAAAATGTCTTGTCCGCTTTCGCTGTCCTGAATAAATCCAAATCCTTTGGAGTTATTGAAAAATTTTACTTTACCTTTTTTCATTGTACTGTTTAATGTTTAATTGTTTTTAAATTAATGAAGCAAAGGTATGATAAATAAATTAACAAAGTCAAATTTTATCTTTAGCGTAACAATTCATTTCCAGAATTGATTTAAGTACAAATGGAACGCTGGTTATATTACTTGACATCAACAATTTCAACATCAAAAACTGTTATGGCATTAGGTGGAATCTTAGGACCTGAACCACGACTTCCCCATCCAAGAACTGAAGGAATATACAGTGTTCCTTTGCCACCTGCATTAAAAAGCGGAATACCTTCTTCCCATCCTTTAATCATTCTTCCCTGACCGGGAACGAAAGTAAGCGGCTCTCCCCCTGGTTTCAGCGAAGAATCAAACTCAGTACCATCCAATAATCTTCCGGTATAATTAACTGAAACATTTTTGCCCGTTTCTGCCTTCGCACCATCACCTTGTTTTTCTATCGCATAGTAAATTCCACTTGCAGTGCGCTGTGCTTTGATGTTATTTTTTGCCAGGTATTCCTCTATTGTTTTTGATTCCATATCGGTTTGAGATTTTGCTTCGGCAGATTGCTTAGCTTCATATTCTTCTTTTGACATTACTGATAAAACTGCAACGCTGATTTTAATAAAATCTCCCGGCTTTGCAAACGGAGGATACTCTTGTGTTTTGAATGCAGAATCTGCCGGCATTAAAAACATTGCGCTATCGCCCTCACCTAACATTGTAAAGCCTTCCATGGGATCACCGTTAAATGTTCCTGGAATACACGTAAATTGAATTGGTCCTTGTTCACCTTCGTAAGTTGAAAAAAGAACTGAGTCCTTTTGCGTCATGTAAACAATGTTCATTTTAAGAACCGAGCCTTCTTTGGCCTTTGGTTTTTTTGCATCCTTATAAATGTTGTACCACAGCCCTTTTGGAGTTTTGGTAAAACCATCAGTCACTTTTTTTTGTGCGCATGAAGTCAGCGAGAGCATAATAATTTGCAATGCAATAAATGCAGTTGTGATTTTTTTCATTTGAATGATTATGAATTAATTTATTGAAAATTGAAGCGGCGAATTTACGTTCTGATTTTGGTTGAGAATAATTTGATTGAGAAATAAATTACTTTATTTCTAACAACTCAATATCAAAAACCAAAGGTTCATTAGGTCCAATAGCAGGAGGATTTCCTCTTTCTCCATACGCAAGTTCAGATGGAATTAAAAGTTTTCCTTTACCACCTTTGCTAAAATGTTGAAGGCCTTCATTCCAACCTTGTATTATGTTAGGTGTTCCAATGGTAAATTCATAAGGAAGCCGACCGGGCTTAAGTGAAGAATCAAAAATGTATCCGTTCAATGTTCTGCCTGTGTAATTCACTTTTACCGTGTTGCCGGTTGTAGGTTGCTTTCCTGTCCCTTCCTTTTCAATTACTACATATAACCCTGTTGAAGTTTTTTTCGCTATAAGGTTTTTCTCACCCACGTATGCTTCAAGTAGATCACCTTCACGGTTTAACTGTTGATTTAATTTGGCTATTGAAACACTATCATAAGCATGCTGATTCATTACCGACAATACTTTGATATCCATTACTATTAGATCGTTAGGTTGGAGATTCTTTGGTAAATATTTCTTAAAAATTATTTCTGCCGGCACTTTAACAGAAGCACTATCACCATCACCAATCATTGTAAATATCTCCCATGGATCACCTTCAAACACAGGTCTTGCAACCAAACTCACTAATGGTTGATTTGAGTCTTTAGAAGAAAAAAGAAGCGAGTCTTTGAGGGTCTTCCAAATAATATTGTACGTAACATACTCGCCAAATTTTGCTTTTGGTTTTTTGTTGTCTACTATGATCTTGTATTTTAATTTATTCGGGCTAACCTTGTAATCATCGTCGGTTTTAGAACATGAAGTAATAAAGATGATTGAAGCAAGAAGAATACAAAATGAAAAATATTGTTTTATCACTGCTGAAGCTCTTTTTTAAAGCGCGCTAAAATAGATAATATTTTTTCCTTGGTTTCAAGCACAGTTAACTTTGATGAGCCACCTGAAGCATTGCGATGTCCGCCACCATTAAAATATTCGCGGCAAATTTGTTCAACAGAAAAATCTCCTTTTGAGCGCATCGAAATTTTTACTTCATCACTTCGCTGTATAATAAGCACCGACACTTTTACATTCTTAATCCACAATGGGTAATTCACGATTCCTTCTGTATCGCC
>JAJAYG010000227.1 GCA_026786335.1 Chitinophagales bacterium
CATGAAAAGTTAAATCTGTTACAGGAACAGTAGGAAGATCGTAGCCGAGCACAAACCATTCATTTCCCAAATTAGATGTATAAAAAACTCCTGCATCGGTTGCGAGATATAAAGTGGAATCGAGAATAGGATCAATGATTAAATCATTCGCCGGAACATCGGGCATGTTGCCTGAAACACTCTGCCACGTTTGACCGAGATCAGCGGTGCGATAAACATGTGTGATGTTATCATAGTATTTGTAGCCACTGAATGTTACATACGCCACATGCGAATCATTGAGATCACACACAACTCTTGTAACCCATCTGTCGGGTAAAGCATCAGAAACTTTGGTCCAGAGGGTTCCGTTGTTTTCTGTTACCCAAACATTTCCGTCGTCAGTTCCTGCCCAAATAATATTTGAATCTATTGGCGAAGCGGCAATTGAAGTGATGGTGGCATAAGTAACATTAGAACTCACATAGCCATTGGTTAAATCATCGCTGATGGCATCCCAATATGCAGCACGATTCACTGTCTTGTAAACTTTGTTTGCACCGAAGTAAAGTGACTTGGTGTTTTGCGGATTGAAAGCAACAGGTGAGTTCCAATTTTTTCTTGCCGAATTGCTAATACCATTGGTTGCACTGCTGAATGAATTTCCTGCATTTGTAGATCGCGACAATGCACCATACTGACTTTCGCCATAGATATAATTATTATCGGTGGGATCTACAAGCACATAAAATCCATCACCGCCAACCAATATTTTATAGTCATCAATATTTCCGGTGGTGGTTCTGTAAACGCCATTGTCTTGTGTGCCGCCATACAAATTTGTTGGATTGTTGTAATCAACTTCGCTCGTGTAAAATTGATTGTTTGGAATATTAGTGAAGTGTGTCCACGATGTTCCTCCATTGATTGATTTGTAAACGCCGCCATCATTTCCGGCATAAACAAGATTGTTATCAAGCGGATGTATGTAGATGGCGTGATGGTCAACATGCATAGAGCCCGATATTTTAGTCCATGCAATTCCGCCATTGATGGTTCGGTACGTATCAAAGCCAATTGCAAAAACAATATCCGGATTGGTGGGATCTGCTTTTATTCTGCTGAACCACCAGCCGTAAGAAGCGAACATGCCACTTAATGTGTTGGTGTAAATATTTGTCCAGGTATCTCCCCCATCAACTGTTTTGTAAACTCCTTTGATGGCGCCTGCATTGTTGGTGTAAATTGAATACAACACATTAGGTGAACTCTGCGCAATGTCAATTCCAATTCTTCCAATGTCGGTAGTTGGAAGTCCGGTAGAAAGTTGTGTCCATGTATCACCACCATCATAAGAGCGATAGATACCGCAAGTGGGCCCGTAATATTTTTGATAGGTAAACCTGCGTACCCGCTCCCACATGCAGGCGTAAATTGTATCGGGGTGCCCGGGATTTATGGCAAGATCAACAGCACCGGTTGAATCACTCACAAATAAAACTTGTTTCCACGTGGTGCCGCCATCTGTTGATCGATACACACCGCGTTGTTTTCCATTTGCAAATAAATCTCCCATGGTGGCTGCAAAAACACGATCATTATTTTTAGGATCAATCACAATTCTTCCTGTGTTGCGTGTGGAATCTAATCCTACATAACTCCAATTATTTCCTGCATCAATTGATTTAAAAATTCCTGCTCCATCATAAGTTACAGAGCCGCCGCCGCAATTTGGTTCGCCAGTGCCTGCATAAATTAAATCGGGATTTGTAGAGCAAACTGCAACATCACCAATGGATAAACTTGGTTGTGCATCAAAAATTGGTTCCCATGTGGTGCCTGCATCTTTCGATTTAAAAATTCCGCCCGATGCCGAGCCAACATAAATGATAGAAGTATTGGTGGGATCCATTTCAATATCCTGCACTCTTCCTCCAATGTTAATTGGTCCTTCGGGTTCCCACTGCAAATAGTCACGTAAACTATTTTGCGGATACATAAATGCTTTTTCTTTCAATGCATTTTTGTAAGCCGCATAATCAACTTTGTTAAAGGGATAAGCACGCTGCATTAAAAACCAATCGCTTGGTTCATCTTTTTCTTTTTCAAAATTATTTTTCTTAAGGAAAGAAAATGTGATAGTTAAAATGAGAATTGAAATTGCGGAGAGGAGAAATATTTTTTTCATGGGTTGAATTATGCTTCTATAAAAGTAAGTTGTTCTGTTGAAATGAAAATAGAATTCCCTCTTGGGGCAATTAATGTATTCTAAAAATTTTGGTGGAGCACACCTAAGTGTGTTTGTTTATTAAATTCATTCCCATAAAATATATCATTTTTACAACCTACTTCCGAAATAAATGAATAAAATTTTTCTTTGGTCAGTCACTGTTGCCTTAGCCGGTTTTCTCTTTGGGTTTGATACGATCGTAATTTCAGGCGCAGATCAAAAGTTGCAGGCGTTGTGGAACGCATCAGATGTTTTCCACGGAATCGTTGTAATGGCATCGGCGTTATGGGGCACTGTTGCAGGTGCAATGCTTGGTGGAATTCCTACTAATAAATATGGCAGGAAAAATACATTGATCGCCATTGGTGTATTGTTCCTTGTTTCAGCAATGGGTTCTGCGTTTGCAAATGACCCTTATACGTTTGCCTTTTTCAGATTCATTGGTGGTTTGGGAATAGGCGCTTCAACAATTGCCGCACCTGCCTACATCTCAGAAATTGCACATCCTCAAAAAAGAGGGCGGCTTGTGTCCATGTATCAGTTAAGTATTGTGGTGGGAATTCTCACTGCATTCTTGTCAAATTATTTGTTGAGGAACATGGGTGAAGAATCATGGCGATGGATGATTGGAATATCTGCCTTCCCTGCATTGATCTATGGAATCGCAGTATTATTTATCCAAAACAGTCCGAGATGGTTGTTGATGAAAGGAAGAATTTTGGAAGCTGAAAATGTTTTGAAAAAGATAGACCCCGGCGCTGATATAAATTCTTTTATTGCTCTCATGAAGTCGCAGGATTCAACAGACCATGAAAGTATTTTCATAAAAAAATACAGGCGCGCAATGTTGCTTGCCTTCTTTATTGCATTCTTTAATCAGTTGTCGGGAATCAATGCTGTATTGTATTATGCTCCCAGAATATTTGAGGTTGCGGGTCTTGGAAGCAGTTCGGCATTGCTAAGCAGCGCAGGTATTGGTTTGATTAATCTTTTGTTCACGCTGATTGGTATGTCGCTGATTGATCGCCTTGGCAGAAAACATTTGATGTACATCGGCTCCTTCGGATACATCATTTCACTTTCGCTCGTTGCACTATCTTTTCTTTTTGGATGGAAAGGGATTAGTGTTCCTGTTTTTCTTTTTGTGTTTATTGCTTCGCATGCAATAGGGCAAGGCACCGTGATTTGGGTATTCATCGCAGAATTATTTCCCACACATTTACGAGCACAAGGTCAGGCATTCGGATCATCGGTTCATTGGGTGCTGGCAGCAGCGATTCCATCAATGATTCCATTTCTGTTCTCCACTATAGGCGCAGGTGTTGTATTTGTTTTTTTTGCCCTCATGATGGTTGGGCAATTATTCTGGGTCTGGTTCAACATGCCGGAAACGAAAGGAATTACGCTTGAAGAAGTGAGCAGAAAATTAACCCTATAATTGTAAAAAGTTTCGGAGATCTCGGTTTTGTTACTACGTTCAGCGAGGATTATGAAATAGGAAAATTTTATTTATGAAAGCAGCAAGAAATCTTTTTATCGGCTTAATTCTCGGTGCAGTAATCGGGTGGGTATTGGGATTCCTTCGATTCCCTTATTTAGAAAAGAACCAATCATTTCTGTTGGGTTTCATTGCTTGTATTGTTTTCATTTTACTATTACTTATTTTGTTATTCATCTGGAATAAGAATGCTTATTTAGTTAAGTTGATTGGGAAAAATTCCGCAGCACAGAATTCAAACAATGCTGCGCGCACATACCTCGTCATCTGGATTTTAGTTGCGGCATTCATTATCATTGGCGGACTCATCAGCAGTTTTCTGATCTTTAAGCAGAATGAATTGTTTGAAGCGAATACACAATATCAGAATCAAAGAATAAAGGAGCAGACAGAATTAATAGAGTCGAGCCGAAGAAGCAGTATGGTAATTCTGTTGAGCAGTGTAATGGATAAAGTGGATGAAGAATTAAAGAATAATCCAACCAGAACACTTAGTGATAATAAGATTGCAAGTATTGTAGAAGCTTTCAATTATTCATTTCAGCCCCATCGTTATCTTGAGGGTGATAGCTTATCTGCCAAGAAACTCAGTCCGGAAAAAGGACAATTATTGCTTGCACTGTATGCGAGAAAAATTGATTCTGTTTCTTTCAACAAGATAAAGCATAGCGCAGCTTTCAACGGAGCTGATTTACGAGGTGCTAACCTGAGTGGCATTGATTTAAGTGGAACCAATCTAACAGGCGCTGATTTGAGAGATGCAAATTTGAATGGCGCAATCTTTAAGACTTCTAATTTAAGAGGAACGAATATGAGAGGAGCGAAATTGAACAAGACAAATCTGAATGGTGCCGATTTAAGGCGAGCAGATTTGAGCTGGGCAGAACTGAATGAATCGGAATTGGAATCGGCTAATCTAAGTGGTGCAGATTTAACTAATGCTCAATTGAGAAATGCAAATTTGCAAAAAGCCAATTTTAGGGCCGCGAAACTGGACGAAGCTCTTTTAAATGGGGCCAACCTCGAAGGTGGAAACTTGGTGGATGCAAGCTTGGTAAAAGCTAATCTGACCAGAGCTAACCTGACAAAAGCAGATTTCAACAGGACCAATTTCAGTGAGGCGATCATGGCTGGAGCTGAATTGGCAAATGCCAATGTTGTGATGGAATGGTTTGAGAAATTAAGAGGATGGAAAATTATTGAAGCTAAAGAAATTCAGAAACACTATAAGATTGTAATATATGAAGTAGTCCAGGATGTGACAAGATACCGCCTTGAAAAAGTTAAGTGATTATATCTTCTCCAGCTTGAATACTCCATGAATTACTAAATTCATTTTTTTTGAAAACCTGATTACAAGTTCATCCTCAGGTTTCACCGGCTTAAAGCCAATTTGAAAAGCCCAACTATAATAACTCTGAAGATCATTGAGATAGTTTACCAGGAATTCCGGAGTCCATAATGTTTTGCGGGTGATATGATACTTTTTTTTGAGCTCTTTCCCAATCTTCTGACCCCACATATTATTTATTACATCGACATAGTTATCAACTGGTCCCTCATCAAGGTCACTGATTTGGTCTTCTGTAAATTTTCCTGTTATTAATTCCGGATGGAAATATCGCTCATGTGAATCTCCGATAAAATCTGCCAGCTTTTCTGAAAAGCAGGAGGTAATAATCGCCTGTGAAGTAATATGATTAAATGAATTGATATATCCTTTTTCAGTGCTGTCCCTCATGTTTTTGAAAGCCATATCTGCAGTGTTAATATTTTTCGCAGCGTTTTGTGCCAGGTCGTAAAAGGCAGGATCGCCCTCGCCGTATAGTTCTGTTCTTCTTCTTGCCAGAAGATATACTTTGCTTAGTTCTGCTCTTTTGCTTACCGCATACGGCGACTTGATTAATAAATTTAAACGAACCCAAAAATTACCATTCCTTGCATCACTGATCTCACCCTGATTTATGCCGGACTCTAATACAGCGACTACTTCCTTTCCATTACTGCACTGTCGTATGCATACCTTCGAATTTTTTTCGATCGTACTGTCGGAGTCGGTGTTGTTATTTATGTATTTAATATTTACAACAGATTTTAATTCATCAAATGATTTAAATCTTGTTCCAAGCAGTGCTTCTTGAACAGTAGCGAAAGCGGTATCCGATGAAAACCTGTTTGCAGACGAATCACATGAGCAAAGGCCTTCGTGCCCACTTGTTGTATGGTTGGGCTTTGTGCAACTAAATAAACAGATCAGGGAAAGCAGAATGAATATCCGGTGTGTTTTCATTTCACGAAAAATTACCATTTCAAAATAGTTTGTTCATCGTCAATTTTCACATTTTCTACTTTGTGCAAAATAATATGCTTGTCCTTTTTATCACCCTCAATAATCAGCGAACTAATATTCAAATGGTGCACACCATCAAAAACCAGTGCATGCCGGTAATCGGGTGCTTGAATACTGAGTTTAATATTTTTCATTACCAAACCATTCATGTGCCTCACATAAAAACCCCAGGCAGGCAATTCACCAAACATAGAAAACTCGGGATATGCTGCGGCGTTTTCGGGCACTTCATCTAATCGTGAGAGTGGCATGTTTGCCAGTCCGTTATTTCCTCTGCCGGGGTAAATGATTTCGATGTTCTCCAATGTTACGTTTTCTACAGGGTGGCCGGGGTAGCCGGTGATTGATGAGGGGAATGTGTTGTGGAAGAATGGCAGTGCGGGGCCGCGTATTTCGTAGGCGTAATCTGAACGTTCGAAGGCGACTTCTACTTTCATGTTTCTGATGGTGACATTTTTCAACTTTCCGGGGCCGTGTGTTTTTGTTCTTTCCCCAAGCTTAATGAAGATGGCATTGCCGGTATTTACGGCTTCAATATTTTCTACCAATATATTTTCAAGTACACCGCCATCAACACATTCGATGGCTATGGCAGAACGGAAGGTGTCATGGATCTTGATGTTCTCAATGGTTACGTTTTTAAATCCGCCGTGTGATACTGTTCCAAATTTGATGGCGCTGGCGCTTGAGCGTACGGTGCAATTGGCGATATAAATACTATCGCAATAATAATCTGCTGATTGCGATTTGAGGCAGATGCCGTCGTCGGCAGCGTTGACGATGCAATTGGTGATGCGTACGTTTTTACAATCCTGAATATCTATTCCATCATTGTTCCAATAGGCATCGCTGTTGACGTGTACACTGTCGAGGATGATGTTTGTACATTGGTCGTAAGTCTGCACCCAGCAGGCGGCATTGAGTAGTGTTACGTTTCTAACTTCGATATTTTTACACCTGACGAACTCGATGAGTTGGGGACGTACATAGTGCGATGGTCTTCTTTCCACAAAATTATAATTCGCACTATCGAGCTGACCGACATAAAACAAGCTATCAATATTGAGTGCTAAGCGGCGACCTTGTCCGTCTATTTGCCCGTTGCCTGTGATGGCGATGCTGCTTTGACCGTCGGCTAATATGAGGGCTTTCCAGCGGTTGAGTTTGGTGTAATGATCGGGGTTTGTGGTGC
>JAJAYG010000228.1 GCA_026786335.1 Chitinophagales bacterium
CGCCTTCACCGCTGCAGGTTTCGCATCTTCCGCCATCTACATTAAATGAAAAATGTTTTGGTAAAAACCCTTTGATCTTAGATGCATGTTGCGAAGCGTATAGATCGCGAATGCCATCATACGCTTTAATGTAAGTGACAGGATTTGATCGCGAAGATTTACCCAGCGGATTTTGATCCACCATTTCAACCTGCGATATCATGTTCACATCACCTTTCAATTCTTTATGTGCACCCGGTCTTTCACCATAGCCAACAATAATTTTTTGTATGGCAGGGAAAAGAATTTTTTTAACTAATGTTGTTTTACCCGAACCACTTACGCCTGTAACAACCGTGATCGCCTGCAGCGGAAATGTGCAGTTGACATTTTTAAGATTGTGTTCACGTGCACCTTTCAACTCAATGGAGTTGATCCATTTTCTTCTTTGTTTGGGAACTGAAATTTCGAGATCATTGCGCAAATATTTTCCGGTGAGTGAATGTTTATCGGTAAAAATATTTTCGAAGTCACCGTTATAAATTACTTCACCGCCATGTATTCCTGCAAGCGGACCCATGTCAATGATGTGATCACTCTGCCGCATAATTTCTTCCTCATGTTCAACAACTACAACGGTGTTTCCCAAGTCGCGGAGTTTGTGAAGTACCGTAACCAATTGCGCTGTATCACGCGGGTGCAAACCAACACTTGGCTCATCAAGCAGGTAAAGTGAGGAAGTAAGATTGCTTCCCAAAGTTCTTGTGAGATGGATGCGCTGTGTTTCGCCACCCGAAAGTGTTGATGACAAGCGATTGAGTGTAAGATAACCCAAACCAACTTCGAGCATCACGTTCAAACGATTGTTGATCTCGGTGAGAATGCGTTTTGCAATTTCATTTTCTTTTGAAGTGAGTTTGAGGTCATCAAAAAATATTTTCACTTCTTTAATCGGCATCACCACCAAATCAGTGATTGCTTTTCTTCCTATCAAAACATACTGCGCATCTTTTCTTAAGCGGGTTCCTTTGCATTCATTGCAAATTGTTTTTCCTCTGTAGCGCGAAAGCATTACGCGGTATTGAATCTTATAGGTCTGCGATTCAACGAACTTGAAAAATTCATTAAGTCCGTGCGTGTTTTTATCACCTTCCCATAAAAATAATTGTTGCGCATCATCCAAATCATTGTAAGCGCGGTGGATGGGGAAATTATTTTTCGCTGATTGCTTAATAAAATCATTGAGCCATTCACCCATCTTTTCTCCTTTCCACGGTGCAATTGCACCTTCATAAACCGAAAGGTTTTTATTCGGGATTACTAACTCTTCATCAATACCAATCACCGAACCAAAACCTTCGCACTTTTTGCAAGCGCCAAAAGGATTGTTGAAGTTGAAGAAATGCGGCGATGGTTCTTCGAACGAAATTCCGTCGGCTTCAAAGCGGTTGGAGAAATGTTTTTCTTTTTCCCCGTGCCTGCCATGCCTATCGGCAGGTAAGCCGGCCGGCAGGTTATCAGAATAAATAATGCAATCCCCTTCACTCTCAAAAAAAGCAATTTGAATAGAATCAGCTAATCGTGTTTGCGTGTCTTCATCTCCTTTCTTTAAAACAATTCTGTCAACTGCAATTGAAATATTAGCGGTGACTTTTGATTCTTCTTTTGGTTTAAACGTGTCAAGCAAGTCCTCGATCTTTTCAATTTTTCCCTGTGAAAAAATTCTTACATACCCTTTCTGTAAAATAATATTCAGTTCATCTTTTACACTGCGCTTGTGAATTTTTTTAAATGGGGAAAGAATGAAAACCGTACTTCCTTCCTCTAAAGTATTTATATAGTTGACCACATCGGTTATCGAATCTTTTCTTACCTGCGTTCCAGAAACAGGCGAGATGGTTCTGCCAATTCTTGCATAAAGAATTCTGAAGTAATCATAAATTTCAGTGAGTGTTCCCACAGTTGAACGTGATGTGCGGGTAGTAACTTTTTGTTCAATGGCAATAGCCGGCGAAATTCCTTTGATGAAATCCACATCGGGTTTATTCATGCGCATTAAGAACTGGCGCGCATAAGAAGAGAGCGATTCTACATAGCGGCGTTGCCCTTCAGCATAAAGTGTATCAATCGTGAGCGAAGATTTCCCCGAGCCCGAAACGCCGGTAACTACAATCAATTTATTCCGTGGAATTTCAACATCAATATTTTTCAGGTTGTGCGTGCGCGCACCCTTGATAAAAATATTTTTTGAGGAAAAATTTGTTTTCTTCGAAAATTCTTTTAAACTTTGAGCTGACATATTTGAGTGATTGTAAGAAGCGCAAAATTGCAACTTCAAAAACCTCACACCAAATGAAAACCAAAATCATTTCACGAACTGTAGTTCTCTCTCTCTCTCTCTCTCTCTTGATTCTTACCGTGAGTCTGTTTCTTCAAACAAAACAAGTTACTGCTCAATGCTCTTTAACTGACATTATGATTTCGCCCGACGGCGATTGGCCATACACTTACAACAATTCAGAGGATCAAAACGATATCTGTTACCGCGCAATCTCCATCATGGATGACGGCGAACTGATTGGCTATGTAGGCGTGGGAACCACCTATACGGGCGGTTCAAACATAAGAGACGGTATTATCATCCGGCTCAATACGGATGGCTCGCCATACACCGGATGGGGACCAAACAATGATGGTATTGTGATCACAGGCGGCGACAGAAACGATGTCATTTATGCTGTTGCCCAGGCAGCAGATGGTAATATCATAGCTTGTGGTACAAAAAGGACCAACACTTTTGGTTCTCCGAAAAACGACAATGTCTGGTTTCTTAAACTCGATTTGAGCGATGGTTCAGTAATAGCCGAGGAGGAGTATGGCGGCAGCGGCTCTGAAGATGGATTTGACATTATCGAGGATGCTGCCAATGACTATTACGTTATCGCGGGGGCTGCCGGTGAAAATGCTGATGGCACGTTGAGCGATTTTTCAGGAACGGGAATTAATGGCACAGGTGAATACTGGGTTCTTGCAATTGATCGCGATGATTATACCAAGCAATGGCAAGCCATCTATCATGGCAGTTACACCGGTGGTGAACAGGCAGACTGGGCGCGCGGTATTTTTTTGGATCATGCTGGCGATTGGATAGTAACAGGATACTGTTTCTCATGCGAAACAATAGCAAACGACAATCAACAGTTAATGCTGGTTAAAATTCCATCCGGTGGCGGAACATTCGATTGGAAGTTGGATTATGGATTTGATCACAAGGATCAGGGCGGTGATTATGTAATTGAAGTTTTTGATGGAGTGGACTATGCATATCTCTCCCCTGGAATTGCTCATACACCGGGACCACCACAGGGATCAAATTGTTATGGAACTACACACGATATTTATGGGCTAAAAACAGATGTTGACGGAACAACTGACGCAGATTGGCTATCGGGATGTCAATTAGACGAAGGATTAAATTTCGGCGGTAGTTTAAAGGATGATGGGTATGGAGTCGCTCAAATATGCGATGGCGATTATCTTTTTGTTGGTGATACGAGGTCTGAAGACAATGATGTTGAGTGTAACGAAAATGAAGGTACCCTCGACATGTGGATTGTAAGAATGACTCCCGATGGTGTAATTGACTGGGAGGAAACCATTGGGACTGATTATGATGACATTGCTCACAGCATTAAATCTGTTTCTGATGGCTCGTATGTGATTGGGGGGGAGCTCGGCACTGCCAACCAATCCGATTTTTACATGACCAAATTTGAATTCACTGCCGCCTGCGCAAAGCCAACGGGATTGTCTCAGGTAAAAAGCGGCTGTTGTGTTACTGCATCATGGACAATGGATCCATGTGTTCCCAAATACATTTTGAAATATAAAAAGGCAACTGGATCAACATGGAATACAATTGACCCTGCAGTAAGTCCGGAAGAATTCTGTAACGAATATAACTCTAACTCGAACTATGTGTGGACTGTTCAGGCGGTCTGCTCTCCAAATAATATCAGCGACACTGCATTCAAAGCTGTTCAGGGTCTCACAGTTTGCCCCAAGCTCGGCAATGAGCAAGCTAATGAAGACGATAATGACATCCTTATTGTTTATCCGAACCCTTCCGGCGGCTCTGTTGATATTGTATTTACTACAGCAGCAACTGAAACTCCTGTAGCTACAATTACAATTCTCGATCAAATTGGAAAGGTTGTAAGAATCGTAATTGCAGACATGTCTGATGGTAAATTAGAAAGACAGATCTCACTGAAGGACTTGCCTCCGGGATTTTATTGGATAAAACTTGATATGGGAGGAAAAGTATTTGAAGATAAAATTATTCTTCAAAGTAACTAACCTTTTTAACGCAATAAAAATTTACCCTATATGAAATCAATCAAGTTCTTAGTTTCAATTCTGCTTATCAATTCGGCATATTGTATTGCACAAAATACATGGATTCAAAAAGCAGATGTCGGTGGCGGAGACCGATTTTGGGGAGTAGGGTTTTCAATTAATGGCAAAGGATACTGCGGTACTGGTTATTCAACCAGTAGTAAGGATTTTTGGGAATATGATCCGGTAATCGACACATGGACTCAAAGGGCTGATTTTGCCGGAGGCGAACGTAACTCTGTACTTGGGTTCGCTATAGGAGGAAAAGGATACGTCGGCACTGGATATCTCGACGATTATATGTTTTTCAATGATTTCTGGGAGTATGATCCGGCTTTGAACACTTGGACACAGAAAGCGAATTATCCCGGAGGAGGCAGGGAAGGTTTGATTGGATTTTCAATTGGCAGTAAAGGCTATGCTGGCACCGGCGACAACGGAATCAAAGCAAAAAAAGATTTCTGGGAATACGATCCTTCTGCTGATGTGTGGACAAATAAAGCAAATTTTGGTGGAGGAATAAGGTCTGGAGCATTTGGATTTTCTAATGGAAATAAAGGTTATGTCGGTTTAGGCAACAACACTATAAACCTGCCAAAGGATTTCTGGGAATATGATCCTGCTACAAATGTTTGGATCAAGAAAGCGGTTTTTGAAGGAGCAGGGCGAACAGGATCAAGCGCGTTTGTCATTGGCGATAAAGGATATGTCGGTACCGGCTATGATTCAGCAAACCATTACCTTATCGATTTCTGGGAATATGATTTTTCTTCTAACTCATGGTCGCAGAAGGCTGACTTTGCAGGAGTAAAAAGATCTGGGGGAATTGGATTTTCTCTCAACGGCAGAGGATATATCGGCACGGGCGTAACCACCGGCTCATCTTTGAAAGATTTCTGGGAGTACACTCCAGATTGTGATAGCTTGATTGTTTATGCAGATGCAGATGGCGATGGTTACGGCGATGCTACAAGCAACACCATCATCTGCGATTCCATTTTACCATTCAGTTACGTTTACAACAACACCGATTGCAACGATGCAGATGCAACCATCAACCCGGGCGCAACAGAAGTTTGCAGCAACGGAGCAGATGATAACTGCAACGGTCAGGTAGATGAGAACTGTTGCAGTACTCCTACAGGTCTTACAACAACAAACATTACTTCAACAAGTGCTCAATTAAATTGGAATACTGTTGCGAGCGCTTCGAAATATACATTGCAGTATAAGAGAGATTCCACAGGCATACCTTGGACAAGCGTAACAATCATTGCTCCCACAACTACCCAAACTATTACCGGACTTCTTACCGGCAGCAAATACAAATGGAGAGTAAGAAGCGTATGCGGTAGCGAGAAATCAGCGTTTTCACCTGTAGTAAAATTTACCACGCTGTTGCGCTTGGGCGAAGAAGCAGTAACACAAACTTCATTGTTGGTACATCCCAATCCCATCATCACCTCAGGCACCATTTCATTTTCAATCGAGCAAACAGCATCAGTTAGCATAGGGCTTGTTGATATAACAGGAAGAAAACTGCAGACCGTGCTTGATGAAACTCTCGAAGCAGGCAAGCACCAATTGCAACTTAACCGCAACCAACTCGCGGCAGGAATTTATTTTCTGAAGGTACAGATGAATGGTGAAGATTCAATTTTGAAAATCGCAGTACAATAAAATATTAAAAGATTAACTTGAAAACTTCAAACTTATGAAATCACTTACAGTTCTTTTTTCGATTCTTCTTTCTTTACCGATTGTTTCTCGCGCTCAGAGCAGTCAGGATTTTGAAAGTTCTCAAATAACAACGAATACGATTGTTGCCTCTTCATTCATTAACGATGCAGAGGGCTGGGCAGTTGATAATGCCGGAGTATTGCAGCACACAACCGATTCAGCTAAGACATGGTCGTCAGTTGCCACCGAAAAATATTTTTTGAAATTAAATTTCACAGATGTATTTAATGGTTATGGCATTACAGCAAGCGCTATGTACAAATCAACTGATGGCGGTAATTCCTGGATAGAATTAGCCGTGCCTGCAATCAATGGTAAAGCACTTTACTTCATCAACAACAGTACAGGCTTTGTCAGTGGCAAAGAGGCAATTTATAAAACCTCGAACAGCGGTACAACATGGAGCACAATTTCTACTATTGGTGTTTCTTTCCGGGATTTCTTTTTTATAAATGAATTATCAGGAATTGCTGCGGCTTATGACGATGATTCGTCTAAGTGCATTTGGAGAACCACTGATGGCGGACAAACATGGAGCAATGTATACATTGAGGAAAATTATTTCATAAACTCCATCTGGTTCACAAATGAGAACAATGGCTGGGCAGTTGGCTATTATGAACAAGCGGGTAGGGGAATGCTACCGATAATCAACAATACATCGGATGGAGGACTAACCTGGAAAAACGTTTTCATAAATCGCCACCCAGGTGATTTAAAGGGTGAGGAATTGTTAGACATTCGATTCAAGAATGAACTGGAAGGATTTGTTACCTCAACGTATTCTGAAAGTTTGATAACATCTGATGGTGGAGAAACATGGACTTCAACTTACGATGATGAAGAACTGGTACCTTCCTATGGCATATACAAAAATCTTGACGGCCATGCCAAGATGTATCTCACTGGACGCAACGGCTATGTGACTAAATGGAAATGAGAATTCATTACCAATGAATTCCTTATAC
>JAJAYG010000229.1 GCA_026786335.1 Chitinophagales bacterium
CACTGCAATTGATTCATTGGTGTATTTTTTTATCAACTCTAAATATTTCGGCTCTCGAAATTCTCTATCATAAATTGGTGCACCACCACCAAGCACCAGTGATTCAGCCGGAACATCAGCTACCAATTCATTATTCATAAAATATTGCAGGCGATCGCCGGCGGTAACTTCACCAATTAGTTCGCAATGAATATCCCATTTTTCAAAAACATCAATTACCGATTTTTCTTTTCCCTTCTCCACCACAATCAACATGCGCTCTTGTGATTCACTCAACAGAATTTCCCATGCTTTCATATTCTGCTGACGGGTTGGAACCTGGTCTAAATAAATTTTCATTCCATGCATTCCCTTCGCACTCATTTCTGAAGTAGAACAAGTGATGCCCGCTGCACCCATATCCTGCATGCCGATGATTGCATTTGTTTTTATTGCTTCAAGTGAAGCTTCCAGCAAAAGTTTTTCAGTAAATGGATCACCACCTGCACACTCGGTAATTCTTCGTGAGAATCTTCACTGATGTCATGTGATGCAAAACTGGCCCCATGAATTCCATCTTTCCCTGTTGCACTGCCAACAATAAAAACAGGATTGCCAACTCCATGTGAGGTTGCAGAAACTGTTTTACCAACTTTTACGATTCCTACACTCATTGCATTCACCAGCGGATTGGTGTTGTAACACTCATCAAAAAAAACTTCACCACCAACAGTTGGAACACCAAAAGCATTTCCATAATCACCAATGCCTTTTACAACTCCACGCAATAAATGTTTTGTTTTTTCTTCATTCAAATTTCCAAAGCGAAGTGAATTAAGTGAGGCAATCGGCCGTGCACCCATTGTAAAAATATCGCGATGAATTCCGCCAACACCTGTTGCCGCACCCTGATAGGGCTCAATTGCAGATGGATGATTGTGCGATTCTATTTTAAAGGCACAGGCAAGTCCGCCGCCAATATCAACCAGTCCCGCATTTTCTTCACCTGCTTTTGCAAGCAGACGTGAACCTTCGCGTGGTAATGTTTTTAACCACTTGATAGAATTTTTATACGAGCAATGTTCACTCCACATTACAGAGTAAATACTAATCTCATTAAAGTTGGGGTTTCTGCCGAGTATTGTTTTTATTTTCTCATATTCCTCTGCAAGCAGTCCAAGTTCTTTAGCAATGTCAACAGTTACTGCGGGGTCATTTGTTAAACTCATGAAGTAGATTTCGATGCGAAATTACTTCACTGCAGAGTGTGTTGCAAATGATGTTGATAAGGTATTTCATTGCAATACTTAAAAACAAAGCGCAATTCAAATTAAGTTTGAACTGCGCTTTGTTTTTAAAAGTATTTTAGACTGTGCTCAACTTATTGAGCCGAATTCAACTAAAAAATTATTTCTTTTTTGCCTTTGCTGCCTTTACAGGTTTAGCTTCTTTCTGAACCTTAGGTTCTTTTGCAACCTTAGGTTCTTTTGCAACCTTAGGCTCTTTTGAAGTCTTAGGCTCTTTTGAAATCTTAGGCTCTTTTGGTTCCTTTGGCACCTTAGGTACTTTAGGTTTCTTTGGGGCAGCCTTGTCGTTCACCCATTTATCATCTTTATGTTCTCCAAGAACATTTACTTCTTTGTTGCTGCGCTCATAATGTTTCACCATAGCATCCATCAATTCTTTGGTGACATTGCGGATTTTTACTCCTTTGTCTTTTGATCCTCTGTTACGAACTTCAATGTAGAAACCGTCCATCAATTTTATGGGTCTCGTTGCTGGTCTTCCTTTACTTTTCATTTTTTGTAGTATTAATTTTTGAAATGGTTAAAACAATTAAAATTGCTTTGTGTTCAACATTTTATTTTAAGAAATAACTTGCTGCTAAGATATTGTTCGCGAAGAACTTTGCAAGTATAACCATTTGCGGTTGTCCACATCAAAGATTACTTATTATAGGAGATTGATTCATTTCAAATATTCAAAGCAGGAAGTCAATCGAATCAACAGGCAAACTTTAGAGTCAACTTATATTTGCTGTATGCCACATCTTATTCCGATAGAAGATTTTTTCCGTAATCCCGCAAAAACAAGATTTCAAATTTCTCCCAATGGAGAATTTATTTCTTTTATGGCACCATGGAAAAACAGACTTAATGTTTTTACGCAAAAATTTGGAAACACAGAAATCCATCAGGTAACACAAGAGACTGAAAGAAATATTGCAGGATACTTTTGGGGTAGTGATAATAGAATTCTGTTTCTTAAGGATAAAGGTGGGGATGAAAATTATCATCTTTATTCAGTTAGTATTGAAGGAAATGAAGAACGTGACCTCACGCCTTTTGAAGGCATTACCGTTCAGATTATTGATCACTTGTATGAGAATCAAGATGAGGTGATCATTGGAATGAATCAGCGAAACAAAGAAATCTTTGATGCTTACCGGCTCAACATTCACACAGGTAATTTATTTCGAGAGGCAGAAAACCCCGGTAACATTACTGATTGGATCACTGATCATTCGGGTGAAATAAGAATTGCAATTACCACTGATGGAGTAAATCAAAGTTTGTTGCATCGTAAATCAAAAGATGATTTATTTCAGTCTGTAATTACCACCAATTTTCGCGAATCAATTTCACCGCTCTTTTTTACGTTTGACAATAAAAATATTTATGCGCTTTCAAATATTGCTCGTGATAAAGCAGCCATTGTTCTGTTTGATTTAGAGAAAGGAATTGAAACGGAAGTGCTGTTTACCCATGAAGAAGTTGATTTGGAAAGTTTATTATTTTCAAGAAAAAGAAAAGTACTCACCAGTTATTCTTTTACCGATTGGAAAAGACACATCACTTTTCTCGATCCTGAAGCTGAAGAAATTTACAGTGAGATAGGGAAAATTATTACCGATGATGAAGTTGTTCTTACCTCACAAAATAAAAATGAAACAAGATTTCTTGTAAGATCCATTAGCGACCGTTCGCTGGGCGCATATTATATGTATGATGTTGAAACAAAGCAATTACAACATCTGGCCGATGTTAGTGACTGGTTAAAAAAAGAGGAGTTAGCTTCTATGAAACCAATCTCTTACTTAACTGAGGATGGTTTTAAAATACATGGCTACCTCACACTTCCAAAAAATTCAGAAGCAAAAAATCTTCCGGTGGTAGTTAACCCGCATGGCGGACCATGGGTAAG
>JAJAYG010000230.1 GCA_026786335.1 Chitinophagales bacterium
ACTGTGCCTGAGAAATTACAGAAGAGAAAATGATGGCAATAAAAATTGTAAATCTTGTTTTCATTTTAAATCGGTTTTAAATTTTATAGAAAAGAAAGGGTATTGAAATGAAATATTTTTCATTCTTAAAAATCAAAAATACGCAAACGTTTACTAAAAAATTATGACTTGCTTACATTAATGAAATCATAATTATTTCTGCCCAAAATCAAACACGGCATTCACATAAGCTAATCTTCCAACATAAGGGCCACCATAAACTTCGTACTTCAAATTATTCAAAAGATTTGAAGCACCGACCTTAAGGTTCATCGAAATTTTTGGGAATTGCTTGTTCACTTGAGCATCTAATTTTCCATAAGTAGGTACAAAGCCTGTAAACTGCGGTGAACCTTCGTAAAGAAATCCTTCTACCCAGCGATAGTTGACGCTGAATCCAAAGTTGTGCAAACCAATTTGCGGAATCTGAATTTCTCTTCCGCTAAATCCAATGTTGAATTTATTGAGTGGGGTATTGAATGCAGGAATCAAAGGATCGGTTGATCCATGCAGATCTAACTGGTTGTAAGAATAATTGGTATTGATTGTATAATTCTCTTTTATATAATAGTTGATCCCTATAGAAAACCCCTGTGTGGTTACCTGATCAACAGCATTTGCTGCAACTCGATAAACAGTGAAATTATTTACTCGATTAAAAACCTCATTGTAGTCGATATCTGCTCCGAGTTTATAGCCGATAAAATATTTATACCAGCTATAATAATAACTCATGTCGAGAAATACGTGTTTGAACAATGATGCACGATAACCTACTTCAACAGTTTTAACTTGCTCTGGGCGAACAGGATTTACGTTAAAGTATTCAAACGTGTCGGACTTTTGGGTGTTAAAGAAATTAAGCAATGAAGGGACTGTAATCAATGAATCAAATCCATTGAGGTTACCCACCAATCTTGCTCTTCCAACATTGTAAAACAAATACTGATCAGCAAGAGTGGGGTTTCTTATGGCTGAAGAAAATGAAACCCTGAATACATGTTTTTGATAAAGATAAACTGCAGAAACTGCAGGAGAAAAAAGGTAATCGAAGTTTTGGTTTTTATCCATTCTACAGGTTGCATTAAGTTTGAGCTGGTCTTTTATCAATCGTTTTTCTAAACCCCCATAAACACCATATTCCCAATTTGAAAGTATTACGCCGTTAGTATCGCTAAAAATAGTTCCGTTCGAATTGGGCTTGTACAACCTGTAGTTAGCTCCAATAGTAATATCCATTATTGAAGGTGTGAATTTGTATTCACCATGTAAATGATATAGCGCCGACTTATCATAGAACTTTGAACCGCCCTGAGAATAGGATTCTTTAGAAATGATGGAATTAAATGCTGTATCAAATTGCTGAGTACCGGGAGCAAAATATGCACTTTCACCGGGGCTTAAGCTTTCATTGTTTGCATAGTCTTCTGCTGTTTGATGCAGTGAAAAAAGTTCAGGTTGAATAGTTGCGAGAAATGTTTTTATATCGGCTATATATTGCAAGTAATCTCCTGTAAAAACCGGATAACCTTCCATTGATTGAATTTGCGACACAATCTGAGTAGCCCAGTAATTTGCATAATCAGTACTTCCCCAATTGATATCAGACTTGGCCTCCTTATTCAATAATAAAGCTGTGAAATAAGCATCATAAGAATCACCGGCATTTTCATTTGTGGCGTAAGCACGTATGAAATATTTTCCTTCACGATTGAGTTCAATTCGGTTTTGAAAAAATAAAATATTCTTGAGCGAGTATCGGTTGTCGCCCTGATAAACCGTGGTGCCCGATCCAAAGTTTGAGGCAAATATTATTCTGGTACTATCATTTAATTTGTAATGAAAGGAAGCATTCGCTTTGTAGTTACGGGTGTTATAATCTACCAGATCACTTTCAAGATATCCAGTTCTGTAAAACCGGTTGAGTCCGGGATAAAAAGCAGTTAACTGGGTATAATCATTTGCGAAATAAAACTCGTCACCATAGCGATTTACTGCATCATATCCGCCAGGATTACTTTTGCCATCTAAAGTTTGATAAACCGAATCTATATTATTTGCTTCCCAATCATTTGCGCGCAGCACAAAGCCATTGAGTTTGTAAGCAAACTTTTCTTTTCCTGCTTTATTCTTAATCACTTGTGCCCAGCGAATAGCACCTTCAAATAAATCTCGTTCCCCATATTTAAGCGATACAGAAAGACCAGGGGTTTGAAAAGGATCTTTTGTTCGCATACTTATTACACCATTAAATGCATTGGGTCCATAGAAAGCAGAACTTGCACCTACAATTAAATCAACACTTAATACATCGAGATCAGAAGAACCTAAAAAGTTTCCGAGTGAAAAATTTAATCCAGGTGCCTGATTATCTATGCCATCAATTATTTGAAGTGATCTTACTGGCGAAGTAGAATTAAATCCTCTTGTATTAATAATTTTAAACCCGAGCGATGCCGAAGTAATATCAACTCCTTTAAGC
>JAJAYG010000231.1 GCA_026786335.1 Chitinophagales bacterium
GTCATTGGATTCGCTTGCATGTAATAGTAAAGCGAATTCCAGTCAACATCAGAACCAAACTTAATATCGAGGCCTCCCCAAAATGCCATCAAATCAATGTCCTCTTCCTTTTGGTTGTAGTAATAATCGGTATAATCAACGTCATCAGCTTTTTCTCTAACTTCATATAGACCCCAATATGCTCCATTGATGTAAACAATCGCAGGTTCATAGGTACGCACATCAATATCAAGCTTATGGCGTAAGGAAAGTGTATGTATGTATGCATCACGCATATGAGCAGGGCCATCACCCCAGCTAAAAGGGTAGTTATCAGAGGCTCCGGCTTTTATAATAATGTGATCGTATGAAGGTCGGTCTTTATCAGTAAATATTTTGTAAGGAATGGTATGAGCGTAACCATAATCATCTTCCATTTCAAAGTCAATTCCTTTTTGCGGATATGCCCATGAATCATTACCATGAGGATCAACTTTTCCCATTCCTTCACTTTGCTGCACATGGTTCTTGTCGAAGAACTCAAAATATGAATCAATATCCCAAGTACCCCAACTATTAAACATGGCATCATAGTCATCACTGGAAAAAGACAGCACATAGTAATGCGGATCATAAGTTACATTGATAAAATAGGTGTTTACTTCCTCAAAACTTCCAAGTAAATTAGGGAGTGAGCTAAATGCTTTTGCGCGAATAAGGGTAGTGATTGAAACTGTGATCGGTATTGTATAAAGAGTTGACAAGGTTGTAGGAATTGAACCATCAGTAGTATAATAAATTTTTGCTGTGGCATCAACATCAGTTAATGTTATAGTTTGAGCAGCGGTATAAAATCCTGCGGGAATATCAGCAACCGGTTTTGCAACATACTCTGAAAATGAAGCGCCATTTGAAGTACCCGGAGTTGGAGATGTAAATACGCCCCAAGTTGAACCACCATTTGTTGTTCTGCCACGAGCATGATCTTTTAAAGTCAGCAACAATGAAACACTATCAACTATTTGTGCAGAAGGATTGCTAAGCGCAAGCTTATCAAATTTTGTTTGTGTGAGTTTGAAACTTGTATGATAATTTGTTCCAATAACAGTATCCTTGTTAGAAGCCCAAATCTTTTTAAATCCATTAGCAGCAATGGTGCTTCCCGCAGGAAATTGCCATTTGGTAAGATCAGCATAATCATCTGTAAGATACCAGCCGGTTAAGTCAACCGATGCTCCGGTTGTATTGTAGAGTTCAATATAATCTTCATTTTTGCCAAAGTTATCGACTATAAGATTTCTGTTTGAAGCAGAATATTCATTGATAACAACTTGTGAGAAAGATTTTTGAAATGAAAACAGCAAGATCAAGAATGCTACAACGAAGTGTAAATATTTTTGCATGTGTAAGAATTTAGAAAGGTATAAAATTAATGCATTTGAATGGTAAACAGAAGTAGATTAGACAAGATAAACACACCTGCTTACCTAATAATAAAAACCATTGTTCAATTCGCGCCATTAAATCTATCAGGTTATTGAACCTTCAAAAACTTTCTTTGTTTATTTGGTGGCAATTAATTCAAAATTGTTATGGAAATGAATAATGAAAAAACAGCGAATGCTTCGATACCCAAAATTGAAACAGCAACTTTTGGTGCAGGATGTTTCTGGTGTGTTGAAGCAATCTTTCAACAACTTAAAGGAGTTGTTAAAGTTGAATCGGGGTATTCAGGTGGCAAGACTAAAAACCCTGCATACCGAGAAATATGTTCAGGTACTACCGGCCACGCGGAAGTAATTCAAATAACTTTTGATTCATCCATCATCAGCTTCGAAGAATTACTCGAGGTTTTCTTTACCACCCACGATTCCACAACATTAAATCGCCAAGGTGCTGATTCAGGAACGCAGTACCGTTCAGTTATTTTTTATCACAGTGATGAGCAGAAAAAACAGGCAGAAGAATTTAAGAAGCAATTGAACGATCAAAAAACTTTTAAGAAAGAAGTAGTTACAGAGATTTCCCCTTTCACAGTTTTTTATCTTGCTGAAGATTACCACCAGAATTATTTTAATGCAAATGGCGATGCACCTTATTGTCAATTTGTGATTGCTCCTAAGCTTGAAAAATTTCTAAGCAGAAATCATGAGAAAGCTAAGTGATGTGGAGGAATTAAATTGAAGTAACCCACGGCAATTTCTCAACTTTATTTCTAATGGTTGCTTCATTATCGATCAAATGCAATTGTGTTTCAACAGCAACATCATCTTCAATCAGGTTTAAGTAATCATCATAAGGCCCGCGCTTGGCCATTGCTTTCCACGATACTGCAAGCGTATCAATCAACACTAAAAAGATGATGAGAAAATATTTTACAGCCCGTGCATTGGAGTCTTTCATATTTTCCAATTGCACCAATGCGTTTTCTCTTGCAATGTATCCATTGCTGTAAGCACTTTGGTATTTTGCTAATTCCAATTGTTTTAGGTTTTCTTCAGTTGCACGATTCACACTATCGCGCGCATAAAAATTATGCAGTTCAACTTGTGCTTGTGCAAGTTGCTGATTAATTGTTTCGGCTCTTTTTTTAAATCCGGGAATGCCTGATGTTGAACCGCAGTCGGTATTGATCTTTACATCGGTTTGCTCATAGATCAAAAGTTTGCGCAGGCATTTTACATAATCTTCCTGCGAAGCAATAGCATTTTTAAGTTTATCAGCATTCGCATCGTGCTCGGCACGAATTGTTTTTTCTGCAACAATTTTATTCGAACTCAAAATCTGTTCAATATCATTATGAAAATATAAGAGCACAAAGGGATGCGCAATTCCAACTCCGATAAATGCAGAGAGAATAAATCTGCTGATGAATGAAAATGAAATAAAGTCATGCTTGAGATTTTGCATTTCAAGTTGCCTTTTTGTTTTGCCGGGCAATCTTAGGTCGTTTGCTTTTCTAAAGGAAGAAACCAAAAATCGATCGGCAAAAAATATAATTGCAGCCCACGTTAAACCTGCTGGTAAATAGAAGTACCAATAAGGTGTTACGTTACTTAAAGCATAAGTCATTGTAAATGCTGCAAGCACGGCAGGTATTAAAACCAAAGAACCATAACCTGCGTGTTTAATGTGTTCTGATCGCGGGCAGCGTTCAATTATTTCGGGGTTCGAACCTGAGCACCATAGGAGGAATTCAAATGCTTTTTGTTTCACAGAGATTTGTTTTTGAATGAAGAAATAAAACTTTACTAAGGCGATCAACGATTGCACTTAGTTACTGCAATTGAAAAATTAATTCTTGGGAAGGAATTATGCTGCAATAAAAAATTCTGTTGTGTTGCTTTAACGGAGGGAAGGAAAAACTATTGTATCGGCAACTTTCTTCTGCAAAGAAAAACTAATTTATGAATTCAAAACAATTCTGAAAGTGGTTCCTTTACCGATCGCTGATTCTTTTACAAATATTTTTCCTTTATGAAATTCATTGATGATTCTTTTTGCAAGTGAAAGGCCTAAGCCCCAGCCACGTTTTTTGGTTGAATAGCCGGGTCTAAAAATCGCATTGAATTTTCCGGCAGCAATACCTTTCCCCGAATCTTTTATTTCAACAATGGCTTTGCTTCCTTGCTTTGAAAGAGAGATCTCAATTGATCCTTCGCCACCAATTGCATCGAGCGCATTCTTTAAAAGATTTTCAATCACCCAATCAAATAGCGGAGGACTAATCAGTGCGTTCACAGTTTCATCATTGAATGATTTAACTTCAAAAAAAACTTTGCCTGATGCGCGGCGCTTGATGTAGTCAACATTTTTATTGATCTGTTCGTTAAGATTTGTAACAATCATTTCGGGAACCGAACCAATTTTTGAAAAACGTTCTGCAATTAATTCAAGCCGCTCAATGTCTTTCTCTACATCGGGCAATACCGCAGCAATTGCAGTTTCATCCGGTTGTAGTTTCATGTAATCAACCCAGCCGCTTAAAGCAGAAATAGGAGTGCCGAGTTGATGAGCTGTTTCTTTTGCCATGCCCGCCCACACGCGATTTTGTTCTGCTCTTCTTGCAGTACTAAAAGTGATGTATGCAACACCAATAAAAAGTAAAATAATTGCAAACTGAATAAAAGGAAAGTAACGTAATTCCTTTAGCAAAACGGAATCGCCATAGTACATGTATTGATGCACACCTTGTGTGTATTGAATATCAATTGGATCACGTTGCGATTTCATTTCAGCAAGCTGGCCATTGAGGTAAGATTCGTTTTTTGCAATCTTTATTGAATCGAAATTTTTAGAAAGAAGAATTGCATCAGTTGAATCAGCAAGAATGAGAGGAACAGTTTTGTTGCTCTCAATAATGTGAAACATAAAACTCAGGTCTTCGCTTCCGGTTGAATTAGTAAGTCGTTTGTAGGTATCTGCAATCAGTTCCATTTTCAGTTTCTCCTGATCAGAAAGTTTGCTCGCCAGATAATCAGTGTAGAGAATACTGGTGATTATTATAAGCAGCAGCACAAACAGCAGAATTAGTTTGTAGGTGTTTTTTTGTTCGTAGATACTAATCACTTTATAAATGTGGAATTGAATTAAAAATATTTAAGAAATAATTATTGTGGTTATTCATTTTCATTATTTGTTGAGTCACCTTCAAACTGAAAAAACTGAATTTGATTCTGGTCACTTGCTTCTTTTTCTTCCTGCTGTTGAATCGATTCCTGCTTTTTAAATTCTTTTTTTAAGGTTTCTTTAAGTGTCGTTTTTTCAATTGCAAGATCGGCATTAATCTTTTGTTTTACCGATTGCTTATCGTATTTGATTACAGGGTTAGATGCATCTCCCTTCATGGTCAAAAACAAATTAAGAAAACCTTCTGTGGATTGTTCGGTAACGCCGGGATCAAAACTTGTTTTCCGAAATTTATCTGTGAGCAAACGCAATAAATTTAATTGCACTTTGTAATCAATGATGTTGTTAAACCCGTGAGTGCCGCTCAAAGTTAAATTCATTGCATTGGTAAAAATTTGCATCGAAGGAATGATCACTTGCTGGTGCGTAACCTCTAATTGATTTTGCATTTTAGAAAAGCGGATGTCTTTTAATTCATTCACCTTAATAAATTTTGAGAGTGCAAGCATGGGTTCAAAATTATTCAATTCCCCGTCTTCAATGGTGATGTCGGCAATGGCATGCAATTTTTCTTTATTTAATTTTTTATCATCCCATATTGATTGCAATGAAATGGAGGCGGTCAAATTTCCGCTCAATATTTTATCAGTGATCATTTGTTGCCCAAAGTTATTGAACTCAAAAAATAATTGAGAAATATTAAGCTGGTTAAGATTTGCAACCAACTCCAATTTGCTATTCGAAGGGGATTCAATATTCAATTTGCCGTTGGCAGTTATGGTTCCGCCTTCCGCCTTCATACTCAAATCATTAAAATAAATCTGATTAAGTATAAAAATTATTTTGCCATGAATGCTGCTCGCTTTAAATCTATCATAACTGAAGTCACCAATTGTTCCTTCAACAGTTCCCACAAGCAGATAAAACATTTGCGGAATTGAATAATCGCCGGCAGCAGAATTTTGTTTGGGGTTATTTTTGTTATCCGAATTGTTTCCAACCAAATCTTCCCAATGGAAAACATCAGAGGTGAGTTTTACATTAAGCCCTATCTTTTGAAGTTTCTTTGTTGAATCCAGCGAAGAAAAAAGGAAAGGAATCACATTGGTTGTGGTTCCACTAAAACTTAAATCACTTTTGCCTGCAGTGAAAGAACACGTTTGAAATGAAATACTGTTGCCATCTATTGCGAATGAGCCGTTTAGTTTTTCATATTTCGCCTGCATGGTTTCAATTGCAATATTCTGCAAATCGAATTTTCCTCCTGCATTCAAATTCCCTTTTGATGATGAAGCGATTATTTGACTCACACTGCCATGGTAGTAGCAATTATGAAATTCAACAGCGCCATAAATATTTTTTATTTCATTCGATTTGATGAAAGGAAAAAGTTTTTCGAGATCAATTTTTCCATCCACAGAAAAGTCAATAAAAGGAGCATTAAAATTTTTTATCAAAAGACTGCCTCTAATATTTTGTTCGGCAATGGTTGCAGAAAAAGTTTTAAAATCAATTTGTGATGTTGAAGCATTTTGGTTTTTCCCGTTTGTAAAATTGGCTGTAAGGTTAATTTTCTCAATCGCACCATTTGTTCCTTTACTGCGAATGCTACCATCCTGTAATTGAAATTCAGCAGTAATGATCGGATCGGCTGTTGCAGATTTTACACCATCGATTTTTATCTGCATGGTAATATTTCCTGAGGCCGAATAGGTTGCTATTTGTTTTTTGAACTGATCGGGCAGCAACTCAATTATATCTTCTAATTGTAAAGATGCGGAAGCAAATTCAAGATGGTATTGTTTGTTTTCATGTAGGGGAGAAATACTTCCTTTCAATTGAAATTGATTTCCTTCAATGGCAATGGTAGTTTTCTGAAAATTGTAAATTTTCTTTTGCAAATCACAATCAATGCTGCCATTGATTTCTATTTTCTTATTGGGAAAATAGGTACTGCTTTCACTTTTTATAAAATCTGAAATCATATCTGATTTCAATTGCAGTGTAAATCTTTGTGAGCTAAAATCGCCGCTTATTGTTGCAAGCTTTGTTTGAAATGAAGAATGCTGTTGCTGTTGTTCATCAATATAACTCAGCTTAAAGTTTTTGAATGCTGCTTCAGTAATTTTCATATTAAAATTTGAAGATGAAGCAGTATCGCTTTTGAAAATTAAATAGTTCGCATTGCTTGCCGCATCAACTTTAATGTTGGCCATTCCATCTTCTGCAGTGATCTTTTCAATTGTATAATTCTTGTGAAGCATGTGCCAGATGTTAAAGAGCAGCGAAATTTTTTTTGTTTCCAACAAATTATTCTTCTCATGCAGCTATTCTTTGATCACCACATCGTTAAAAGTAATAGAGGCCGAAGGGAAATGATTGAACAATGAAAAAGTGATTGCGCCATTCACTTTAACTTCAGTTGCAAGTTGTTTGTTGAGTTGCGAAATAACAAATGCTTTTATATCGCCGCTAAAAACCAAAGTGATAACTTCGAGTGTTATGAATAGCAGCAGCAGAAATGTTGCTATTCCAATCCCAATCCTTAATAAGATTTTTTTTGCTGACATCATTTATTTGGGTGATAAATTTCCCGCTCATCACGCAGAAACTCACAGAGCCGGCAAATTAACTCTGCGGATATCTGCGTGATCAGCGGGAAACATTGACTTCAAAAATAAAGTAGAGTAGAGCCAGCGTAAGTTTGATATACTAACAATGAAAAGAGAAAGTGTATTCTCAAAAAATTAAAACGCAATTGTGCGTAGCTTATTTCTCCGGATAAAATTTTTCTGCTCTGTGCAAATCTTCAAC
>JAJAYG010000232.1 GCA_026786335.1 Chitinophagales bacterium
ACTCACTACTCTACAAAGCCATTCCTTCCTTAATCTTCTCTGCGTTCTCGGCAAACTGCAAGTCATCAATAAATCACACGTTTACTTTCTTAGTTCTCCAAAATAAATCTTGCTATGTTTTGTTTGATCTGCTGCAAGGTAGGTTTGCTTAGAAATCCGATTGTTCCCTTGATGTCTTTCGCAGGAACCATTGCAAGAAAAGCTACGCGTATTACAGAAGAAGATCTAAGGTTTGCTATTTTAAAATCGTTACTACCCTCTTGAATAAGAATATCCAATCCCTTTACTTCCCGGTTAAGTTGTGTTGAAATTACACAGACCCAATAGTCGTTGAATAGTTGAATTTTCTTTACCACTACTGCCGGTCTTCGTTTTATTCCAGTACTACATCCCCTTCTTCCATGGCGAATAGTTTGGATTCTTTTCAACAATGAGTGCATCATCATAATCTGGTTCATCAGTTCCGTACGCTTTTTCAAGTCCGCGTTTAGAAACTGCAATCCAATCGGCGTACTCATCGTCCATCGTTTTATTACCCGACTCTATTTCAATTTTTACCCCGTATTCTTCAGCAATTTCTTTCGCCAACAGTTCGCTGCTTAAGTTTAAGTCAAGAAGTTTTGAAAGAATTGCTTCTCCTTTATTTATACGATCATCTTTTAGTTTCTTTGGAATAATGATGTTGAGTGCAACATTGATTAGCATAAGAAATGCAACAAGCTGTAATCCTTCCAATGGAGAAGTGGAGGAAAAGCTTAACTCATCACCAGGTTTCAGTTTTTTTTCTTCAAGCTCTTTGAGTAGTTCATTGAGTGTTCTTGAATTTTGTCAATATCCAATTCAAGTGTCTGCATGCTAAAGTGTTTTTTACAAAATTAAGAATGAAATCTTGTTCAAGCTAAAGCGCCATTCCTTCCTTAATCTTCTCTGCATTTTCTGCAAACTGCAATGCGTCAATCATCTCTCCAATATAGCCGTTCATAAAATCAGGCAAAGTATAAACCGTCATCCCAATTCGGTGATCACTCACGCGCCCTTGAGGATAATTGTAAGTGCGGATTTTTGCCGAGCGATCACCTGTGCTCACCATGGTTTTTCTTTTTCCGGCAATGGCAGCATTGTGTTTGCGCAGTGCTTCATCATACAATCGCGTGCGCAACATCGTCATTGCTTTTTCGCGGTTACCCAATTGCGAGCGTTCTGTTTGGCAGATTACTACTACACCAGTTGGAAGGTGTGTGAGCATCACTTTTGTTTCAACCTTGTTTACGTTTTGTCCGCCGGCGCCGCCGCTGCGTGATGTTTCCATTTTTACATCGGCATCACGTACATCAACATCCACTTCATCTGCTTCGGGCAACACTGCAACAGATGCTGCTGATGTATGCACGCGACCTTGCGCTTCAGTTTCAGGCACACGCTGCACACGATGCACTCCCGATTCAAATTTTAAAGTGCCATAAACATTTTCACCGCTCACTTCCAATATCACTTCTTTTACGCCGCCTTTTGTCCCTTCACTTTCACTAATCATTAAAACTTTCCAGCCCTTCGATTCGCAGTAGCGCACATACATGCGATAGAGATCGCCAGCGAATAAACTCGCTTCATCACCACCGGTGCCCGCACGAATTTCGAGCACAGCATTGCGTTCGTCCTGCGGATCTTTTGGAATCAGCATCTGCCTTATGTCTTCTTCCATTTTCAATTGCTGCTCCTGCAAATTTTCCATTTCTGTTTTCGCCATCTCGCGCAACTCAGCATCTTTTTCATTCAGTAAAATTTGTTTGTCGCCTTCGATGTTCTCCATCACAATTTTGTATTTATCATAGGCACCAACAATCTTTTGCAATTCTTTGTAATCACGATTCAGCTGCGCATACCTGCGCTGATTGCTGATTACAGCAGGGTCATTTAATTCTTCCTGCAAATTGAGGAAGCGGACTTTAATGGCATCGAGTTTATCTAACATAGAATGTTGCAAATTTATACAAGCGAAGTTGTATGATTGTTTAAAATAAATTCTAATTTCAATCCCCAATAAAAATTCTCTGAGTGAAGTTCTGTATTTGTTTAATGATCTGTGTGTTTACATTTAAAGTTTGCTTTGCTCAAATTCAATGGGATTGCACACCTTCTTATTCCAATGCTCATTTAGATATTAATAATATTGATGCTCTTATTCAGCAGGGTGGATGTCTGTGGTGGGATTTATTTCTCGAACCCGGTTATGAAGTACCTAAAGGTGAAAATGTTCATGCGCTATATGCAAGTGCAATATGGATGGCAGGCATTGATGAGTTTGGGCAATTGAAAGAAGCTGCGCAAACCTACAGGCAAAGCGGTAATGATTTTTTCCCGGGACCGCTTGATAAAAATGGCAACACCAACTTTAATCAATGTCACAACTTTGATAGATTCTGGAAATTAAACAAGTCAACAATTGATTCATTCATCGCCGGCAAATTCGGATTAAATATTCCAAAAGATATTTTAGAATGGCCGGGAAGAAATAATCCTCATTTGTTAAACAATGTAAGTGATCTTGATCTTGCGCCGTATGTTGATGTGAATTTTGATTCCCAGTACAATATCGATGATGGTGATTACCCATTAATTAATGGTGATCAAAGTTTGTGGTGGGTATTCAATGATTATGGAAATTATCATTCCGAAACACAGGGAGTGCCCTTGCAAGTAGAAGTTCAGGCGAATGCTTTTTCTTACAAACAAAATAATTGTCTTGATGATGTCACTTTTTATGAATACAAAGTGATAAATAAATCGCCAGTAACAATTGATAGTTTTTTCTTTGGTCAATGGACAACCAATTCGCTTGGATGCTGGAACGATGATTATTTCGGAAGTGATTCAGCCAGAAATATGTTGGTTAGTTATAATGGAGATAATTTTGACGGACCTGAATGTTCAATTAATTATGGAAGCTTTCTTCCCATGCTTGCTATTCGATTTGTAAACGGACCGCATGATAAATTC
>JAJAYG010000233.1 GCA_026786335.1 Chitinophagales bacterium
ATGGATAATGGATAATGGAAGTCTTGATTAATAAAACAATTTTTCAATTATCTGTCGATGTCCTCACTTCCAGAAATAAAAGATCAATAACAAAAGTTGATGGTGAAGCCACCTGCCACTAAGTGAACATGATGAAAGGAAGACAAGCAATAAAATTTATTCAGTGGTTGGCAGTGGTGAGCACAACCATGTTTACGTTCGCCCTTTCAGTTATCTATAATCATTTCCTTTACCTCACACCCACTGTAATAAAAGTTATTCCATCCTACTCTTTTGAAACAGATTTAACATGGAGTCTTATTGCAGCATTTCTGGTTGGTGGTTTAATTGGGGCGTTCATGGTGTACTATATGCAGGATCGCTTCAGCGATAAACCATACGGATACACCATCATCACACTTCTGGTAAGCGTATTCGTTGTGCTTTTGGTTGTCAGCTTTGGATTCATGATTCCTTATGTAATGAAATTAACAGGAAAGCCGATAACTGATCCGGCTGCCATAGCGCTATTCAAAGATTTATTTTTTCACACGATTAATCCGAGCTTATTCATAATTTTTCCTTTAGTGGCGCTGCAGCAACTCATGCTGCAGATATTCAACAAATTTGGTCCGGGAGTTTTTTGGAAAATTGTTCGCGGCAAATATTTCACGCCTAAAACTGAAGATCGTATCTTCATCTTTCTCGATATTAATTCTTCCACAACCATTGCTGAAAAACTTGGGAACGAGCGATACCACGATTTGCTCAAAGAATTCTTTGCCGACATCACCAATTCTATTCTCGATTATGGTGGAGAAATTTATCAATACCTCGGTGATGGGATTATTATTGCCTGGGATACAAACAATGATAAAAGAGATATGCGTTGTGTGCAGTGTTTTTTCGAGATGAAAAAGGAACTCAAAGAGCGAAGTGATAAGTACATGAAAAAATTCGGAATGGTGCCAACGTTCAAAGCCGGCATTCATTCGGGAGAAGTGGTGGTGGGTGAAATTGGAATCATCAAGCGCGACATTACCTACTCAGGCGATGTGCTTAATACTACTGCAAGAATACAGGGTATGTGTCACGAACTAAAATCAGATCTGCTGGCTTCACATGATTTTATAGTAAGCGTTTTACTTCCGCCGCAATTCGTTGCAGATTCCGTAGGTATATATCGTATGAAAGGAAAAGAACGGGAAGTGGAATTGTATGCGATTGCAATGAATTAAGTTTTCCTCTGTAAAAAAATACGCAGTGATCTCTGTGGCAAAATAAAAGACGATAAAAAGCATTCATTCCATACCAAATAATTTATAATTCCTTTTATCTTTGGGTATGAAATAAATTTCTATCTCCATGAGCAATCAAGAATTAATAGACGAGCTGAATAAGATGCGCAACGATTTGCAGAAGCAGTTGCACTTGCTCACTCAAATCCTGCTGTTCGAAGTGTTTTTTCACACTTCGAATTTAGAAATAATTTAAGAAGTCTCCCGACTTCTTTTGTTTTGAAAAAACAACTATTGATGTATTTGATTTTAAAACATTGCTAACTTTCGCACATGGCATTCGCACATCAATTTCATAATTCTTATGGTGTTCACTTTGTTACCTGCACAACTGTACAATGGGTAGATGTGTTTACAAGAAGCAGGTACAGTGATATTGTTGTTGAAAGTCTAAATCATTGCATCAAACAAAAAGGACTCAATTTAAATGCATGGGTGATAATGACGAATCACTTGCATCTGATTATTTCAAGAAATGGTGAACACACTCCTTCTGATATTATGAAGGATTTTAAAAAATATACTTCAACACAAATTATACAATCAATTCAACTAGAACCGGAAAGCAGGCAAAGCTGGATGACTTGGATTTTTGCAAGTGCAGGAAAAGAAAATGCAAACAATAGAAACTATCAGTTTTGGCAACAGGAAAATCATCCTGTTGAATTATTTACTCCTGAATTCGCGTTGCAAAAAATAAACTACCTACATCTAAATCCGGTTAGAGCAGGCTTTGTTTCTAAACCCGAGGATTGGATGTATTCAAGTGCGCAAGATTATGCAGGTGAAAAAGGAAAAATTCCAATATCATTTTTAATTTGAAATGAAATGAGTTGTTGTTTTTTCAAAACAAAAGAAGTCGGGAGACTTCTTAATTATTCTTATATTCAAAGTGTGAAAAAACACTTCGAACAGCAGGGTGGATTTGGTGGTTCAAGCCCTTCACTGTACAATGGCAACATCAGAAGAGCCACCTACGGATTAAGAAAGGTTACTGATACCATTATTGGTTATGCCTATGGCTACGATCAATTGAACCGGCTCGTAAGTATGAATGCATGGAATAATTTTATTCCTGCATCATTTAGCTGGACAAATTCAGGAAGTGCATTAAATAAGTGGAAGGAACGCACAAGCTACGATGCCAATGGAAATATTCTTTCATACATTCGTCACGGAAGTTCACCCACCACCATGGATAGTTTAACCTACCGATATGCAACAGGAAAAAATCAACTCACTTATGTTGATGATGGGGTAAGTTCATCAAATTATACAGTTGATATTGATGATCAAAGTTCAGGTAACTATACTTATGATGCAACAGGAAATTTGATTTCAGATGCTGCCGAAGAAATTTCACTTATCACATGGACAGTTGCCGGCAAGGTAGATAGTATAGCCAGAACTGGAGGAAGTACAAAAGACAAATTGAAATTCTACTATGATGCTACAGGCAATCGTGTAGGAAAAATAGTTTACAAGAACAGTGGTGCAACTATAAAAACCTGGTATGTCAGGGATGCACAAGGTAACATTATGTCAACCTATACCCAAACCAAAACATCAGGTAATGACACTTTGAAATGGAGTGAGCAAGAAATCTACGGAAGTGCCCGTTTGGGTAACTGGTCACCAAATAAACGAATGTATCCTAACCCTACAATCATAACAACTGACACTTTTCATTTCTC
>JAJAYG010000234.1 GCA_026786335.1 Chitinophagales bacterium
AATGAAAACGGTTCAAAAGGTACAAAGCGCGAGAGTGTTCGCAATGCAATGCTTCCTGCTGTAGGTAAGTTGCCTTGTTTGTTAACCACTCTTGTGCGTGTAATAAATTTTGCCGGTGTTTTTCCGAATCTGGCTTCAAAGCCAAAGTAAAAAAGAAACAAGATGGTGAAAGTGATTACATAAATTATGGGGCTTTCAGCATTGGTAATTAACTGAAGCATTCCCAAAATAAAGAAGGTAATGATTATGAGAACGTAAAAGCAAACTACATCTATTAAATAGTTTACAAACCGCATACCTGCCGAAGCAATAATTTCCTGCGGGTGAAAATTTTGTTGCTGCAAATCTGCATCGAGTATTTGATTTGGTTCCATGAATGGGAGATTTAATGAACCCTAAATGTCGAAATAATATTCGAATAAGAATAACCGTTTCATACTTTCGTTATTCAGTTCACCCGAAAAAATAATTGCTCCATTATGAAAACCAAAGTTCTTGCTTTAACAATGCTGTTCTTTTCATTGATAAAAATTTTACCGGCACAAACAAGCGATTCTGTTGTTGCATCAAAAGCAAACTACCTTAAAATTTATCTCGATGGGGTTTATGAATATTCCGACTACATCAAGCAGCATGTTACGTTTGTAAATTATGTGCGTGATCGGTTTGAAGCCGATGTGCATCTGCTGGTAACTTCGCAAAGTACCGGCAGCGGCGGTACCGAATACACGCTTTTTTATTTGGGGCAACTGCGGTTTGCAGGAAAGAATGACACCTTTAAATATGTAGCAAACACAAACAACACTGATGAAACCCGCGAGCAACTCACTTCAATTTTTAAACTCGGGCTTATGCGGTATGTTGCGTACTTGCCCGAAGCCAATAAAATTAAAATTGCATTTGATGAGGGAGATAAAAATAAAGCTGATGCCAATCCTGTTGACCATTGGAAGAATTGGGTATTCAGCGTAAGTGCAGACGGATTTGGACAAGGAGAAAAATCATCGAACAGTTTAAGTGTTTACGGAAATCTTTCTGCCGATAAGGTGACTGATGAATGGAAGATCAACCTCAATGTTAGCGGCAGCATTCACAAATCGCACTATGATTACAATAGTTTTATTTATGACAGCAAAACAGATTCAAAAAATATAAACGCGCTCATTGTAAAAAGCATTACCGATCATTGGAGTTTGGGTGGAAGCAGTTCAATCAGCCATTCTACTTATAGCAATTATGATTTGCTCGCCAAACTTTCACCGGCTGTTGAGTACGATATTTTTCCTTACTCAAAATCCACTTCAAAAACATTTACATTTTTGTATGAGGTAACACCTTCGTACCAGATTTATATTGATACTACCCTCTACAATAAGAAAGAAGAATTTTTGGTGTCGCAATCATTACGGGCAACTTTGGTTTTGCAACAAAAGTGGGGATCGGTTTCAACATCGCTTACGGGATCAAATTACTTCCACGATTTTTCAAAGAATCAGTTGAGCTTGTTTACACGGTTACAGTGGAGAATTGTTGGAGGGCTATCAATGAATTTATATGGCGGCGGCTCAATCATTCACGATCAACTTAATCTGCCCGGCTACGGCGCTACTGATGAAGAAGTACTCACGCAACAAAAGGAGCTTTCAACGAGTTACAATTATTTTGCTTCGTTTGGTATCAGTTATACGTTTGGTTCTATCTATAACAATGTGGTAAATCCGCGCTTTGGGCAGTAGAAAAATAAGTTTGTGTGAAATGAAAAATAAGTTTTGAAATTATTTCGGACAGGTAAGTCCTTCCTTTTCCACGCAGTTTCCTTTCTTATCTATATAAAATTGTTTGCCTGCGATTTCTACGAGCGAAGTGCCGTTAGAAAAAATTCCCAACCTGTCATACACCATCGGGATTTCGATGTTACCTGTTAAATCAATGTAGCCGCCCTTATCACCAATCATTACACCTGCATAATTTTCACTGAAAGGAAAAACATAATCGTAATCTGCTGCTATCACCAATTCGCCCTGCCGGTTGATGTAACCCCATTTGCCATTGATGCTTGCTGCTGCAAGACCTTGTGAGTAATCATCAATCTCGGTATACCTCATTGAAACAACAAAATTTCCTTTCTGATCAATTACACCTGAGAAACCATCCTTCTCAACAATTGCAAGACCCTGAGCGAATGGCATACAATAATCATAGGTAAGCGGTATTACCACTTTACCGGTTTTATCAATGTAGCCGGCAAGATCATCTATAATCACTGCAGCAAGGCCTTCGCTAAAACTATTCACTTCCTGGTAGGTAAGCGGAATTATTTCCTTACCTGTTTTATCAATAAAGCCCCACTCTTCGCCATTAGAAACCGCAGCCAATCCTTCAGAAAAATTACTTGTTTCTGCGTACGTGAGTTGAACTATTTCTTTTCCGGTTTTATCAATGAACCCAAATTTTCCCGCTGTAGAAACCATCGCAAGTCCCTCGGAAAAAGAGTAGATCTCATCATATTTTGCAGGCACTACCACTTTGCCGGTTACAGATTCCTTGATCCCGAATTTTTCATTTTCCTGAAACGCTTCGAGTTGTTGCGCTTTTACAATTTGCAACATAAAAACTGCAACAATCAGCAGAAATATTTTCTTCATTCTAAAAAAATTTAGTACCGCAAATTTAGCAGGATTGAAAGAATAATTTGTTAGGGTACTCAAGGTTAGATTTCTTCGGGTTGCAGAACCGGATTGGTCGCAAACTGCATGCTTGCCAATTTCTTATACAATCCGTTTTCATTCTGCATCAACTCATCATGTGTTCCCTGCTCAGCAATGGTTCCATTGTCGAGTACAATAATCTGATCAGCGTTTTTAACTGTGGCAAGGCGGTGTGCAATAATAAAAGTAGTTCGGTGCTGCATTAATTTTTCCAATGCATCCTGCACCAATCTTTCCGATTCAGAGTCGAGCGAACTGGTGGCTTCATCCAATAAAAGAATAACAGGATCTTTTAAAATCGCTCTGGCAATTGCAACACGCTGGCGCTGCCCGCCCGATAAACGAATGCCGCGTTCGCCAACAATTGTTTCGTAACCATCGGGAAAACTTATAATAAAATCATGAGCATTGGCCTGCTTTGCGGCTTCAATAATTTCTTCTTCTTTAGCACCGGGTTTTCCGTAAACAATATTTTCTTTGATGCTTCCGCCAAACAATAAAATATCCTGCGGCACAAAAGCCATTTGCTTGCGCTGTTGTGTTAAAGGAAAATCATTTGCATTTCTGCCATCAAAAAGAATGTCGCCTGCATCGGCATCATAAAATCGCAATAGCAAATTCACCATGGTTGATTTTCCTGCACCGCTTGGGCCCACGATGGCGATCTTTTGTCCGTACTCTGCTTTGAATGAAACATCTTTTAACACCTGCATTTCTTTTCGGCCAGGGTAGCTGAATGAAATGTTTTTGAATTCAACATTGCCGTTCAATTTATTATCAGTAATAATTTCTTCATTTATTAAATCAACATCTTCGGGCAATTCTTTTTGTAACTCTCTAACGCGCTGTGTTGCACCAATTGTTTTTTGCAGTTGTGAATACACCTCTGCAAAACCTGCCATGGAGCCGCCAACAAATGTTGTGTACATAATGAATGAAGTAAGTTCTCCCACGGTCAACTCATTTGTTTGAATGAGGGATGCACCATACCACATTACCAACACAATGGCACCAAACAAACAGAAGATGATAAATGATGCAAACGCTCCACGCAATCTTGCACTCTTTAAGGCAAGTGCAACCACTTTATTAATGCTGCCGCTGTAACGCTTGATCTCAAATTTTTCATTACTAAAAGCTTTAACATTGGTGATGCCTTGCAAAGTTTCTTCCACCACCGTACCGGCATCAGCCAATTGATCTTGTGCTTTGCGGGCAAGTTTGCGAATTGATTTTCCGAATAAAACTGCCACCACTATAAGTACCGGAAAAACTGAAAGCATTACCAGTGTTAGCTTCATTGAAATATTAAATATGATAGTAACGCCGATGATGAGCGTAATTACCTGTCGCAAAAATTCTGCAAGCGTTGTTGTAATTGTATCTTGTATTTGCGAGAGATCACTTGAGAGGCGGCTTGCTAATTCACCCACTCTTCTTTGCGAAAAGAATTTCATTGGTAATGTTAAAATGCGTGTATAAGTATCGCGCCGCATATCGGCCAATGCTTTTTCACCCGCAACAGCGAACAATGATATTCGTGCAAATGAAAACATTGCCTGAAAAGTTAACACCACCATGAGTACGATTGCAACCTGATTGATATTTTGAAAAATTCCTATGCCCGATTCTTTGAGCAATGCCGAGTCAATTAGTTTTCCGGTAACAAAAGGAAACACCATTGTAGAAAGATTGCTGAGGAAAAGAAAAAAGAGCGCAGCAATAAATTGAACCCGGTATGGCTTAAGGTAACTGAATAAATGTGCTGCTTCAGAAAGTGACTCTCTGTTGATTTTTGCCTTTGGCAACTTATCATCGGCCCACCATTGATCTTCTTTTGCCATAAGTAAATGTATGACGGATGAGAGGTAAAATTATTTGTGAAATGAATTAAAGTTCTTTTAAAGAGAAAAACTCAGGGGTGCTTCTTCTTTATGTTATTGGAAGAAGAATCGCTTGAAGAAGCATTAGATTTTTTATTCTGATTATTTGCATCACGATTTTTATCAGCTTTTTTTCTGATGAGGATTGGCGAAACCTGAATCTTACCATCATCTTTATTGGTAGCTCTAAAGTATAAACTACCACCGGTTATTAGTGTTGAATCAGATTTATCTAATCTTTCCTTTGCATCTTTCTTTTCTAAATTACTGAAAGGAACCTGAATGGTCATATTGGTATTTATTTTCTTGAGGTCATACTTACCGTCGACAAATAAAGTCATTACAGAAGAGTATAATTCAAGTTTCGAAATATCAATCATTGTTTCATTAATGGCAAATCTGTTTTTGATTTCGGCAAATTGAATGTTGTTGAAGTCGCGATTTTTGAAAATATATTTCTGAATTTCTTTAAAGCCTTCAATGTTTCTTAATTCACCTTTCTTTATTGAAATATTCATGGTTCCCACCATGCTGTTTTGATCGATCTTTAAATTTTTGCTGTTTGCTTTAAAATTTATTTGCGCCGAAAGTTTTCCGCTAATTTGTTTAGAGGTGATTCCTTTTTGATCAAAATCATTGAATGCATACATCATAGTGCTTATATCAACATTGTTAATTACCGAGGCAATATTTATTGTACGAATAGCTTGGTTTAACTGCTCGACTCCGCCGTTTAACTTAAAACTTCCGCCGCCAATATTCATACTTGTATTGCTAAAATTAATTTGGTCACTGGTAACTGAAAGGTTGCTGGTTAAATCTGTTGCCACAAACCGATTGACGATTACTTTTTGAGCACTTAAGTTTAAATCGAGTTCGATTTTACTAATGATTATTCCAATAGTTGATGCGATTTTGTTTAAGCCGGGTTTCTTCTTCGACGTCTGATTTTTGTCTTCAACTGTGGTTCTTCCAGCATTTGATACAGTTGTTTTTTTAAGCCCGTTAAAATCCAAAGTTCCTGCCTGAACATCAAGGATTGCCACGGCCTTAACTTTAGGAACAAACAATACCGAAATAAACTGCTTTATATTTCCTTTGATAAATGCTGAGCTCTTGTTCAACTCTAAATAAAGTGAATCAACATTTAAATCATTTTCATCAAAATCAAAACTGCCGCTCACGTTTCTGAATTCATAACCGGTTGGAATAAAATCGAATGATAAATTTTTAATAAAAACATTGCCGGCAATATCTGCAATCAGTTTATAATTTATGGTATCAACATAATCAACAAGAGGCCCATTGAAATTAAAATGAACATTTGCAATGCCTGACATAACTCTGAATTTTTCAGTATTCAAATTTACAACCTCATTATCCTGATTGAGGTTTACATCGGCAACCATAAACAACCTTGGCTCAAGCAAATCAGTAACAATTAACGCTGCTTTCAAAGGCAATACACCATTGAAGTAACTGCTGAAAACAGGTAGATACACTCTTGAATTATGATCGTCGTTAATCTTGGTACTGTCTACATGATTCATGAAATAACCAAGTACATTAAGGTTCTCAAAAGTTCGCCCTGCAAATGAAAGTGTGTTATCGGTTGATTTAAAATAAACATCAACAACAGGTTTGCTGCCTGCTGCAATTGGCCCATTTACAAAAACACTTACCATTACTGCGTTTTGCAGTTCATATACCGAAAGTTTTTTACCGATAAAATTAGGAAGCATGCTGAAAGCAACCGAGGGTAATATCTCATTGGATTCGAAATGCAATTTCATAGATGACGATCCGCTGAATAAAAATTTACCATTTACTAAAAGTTTCTGGCGATCAACTTCAAGGTTTCCCTTTTCAATCGTGAGTGAAGAAGATGCAAGATTAAAATTGGCCACAAGATTTATGTCAACATCCTTATCGGTTAAGTATCCGCCTTTAACAACATTAAAAATCAGGTAATCAAAATGCATTTTACCTTCCATATTAATTGAGATCACCGAATCAAGCTGATCCATTGTTACCGATGCATTCTTAAACTTGAAACTGAAAAATTTCATTTTCATCGAATCCCTCATGTTAAAGGAAACATTGTTGAGAATAATTTTTTGAAGCCGCGGAACCGATTCACCGTCTTTCTTTTTCTCTCCCGAAAAAGTTGATTTAGTCGGCCTTATCAATTGTGCATTTGAAAAACCATTCGCTGTTTTGAGTATTGAAACTTTTGCATTGGTCAATATGAAAGATCCAAATGAAACATCGCCTGTAATCAGTTTTAAAATCTTGATTTGAAATGCCATTGACTGTGCTTTGAACAAAGTATCTTTATGATAATTTACCAGAGAATCAACTATGGAAACATTTTTAAGCCGAATGGAAAGAGCAGGAAATTTCTCAAACAATGTAAAATCAATATCGCCAATAAAAACGTTGCCGCTAATGTTTTGATTAATAGTGGCAGTTACTTTTTTTAGGATGTTTTCTTTTTGAAAAAGTGCAAACACATAAACACCTGCAATTAAAAAAACTAAAATTGCAAATACAATAGCAACAATTTTTACAAGTCGTATTTCAAGTCTTTTAAATAATCCCATTGTTCAATATTTGAAACGAATAGCTTAGTGATGTTTCAGAAATAATTTAATTAAATGAAATCAGCTTGCCGAAAACTGCGGCATTACAACAGGGATTTGGGTTTTTTGAATTGCTTCCCATCCGCCTTTTATGTTTCTTAAATTATTGAAACCTTTTCGTTTCAAAAGTGATGCTGCAATCATAGACCGGTAACCGCCAAGGCAGTGAACATATAATTGATCGCTTGATTGATCATTCAGTTTTTCAACATGATTTTCAAAATCATTTAATACCACATTCATTGCACCTTCAACATGCCCGCTTTCAAACTCAGTTTCTTTTCTAACATCAATCACTTTAATTTCATCGTGCTTGTAGTCGAGTAACATTTCATCGGCATCAATAGAAATCAGCATGTCAATTTTTTTATTGGCGTTCTTCCATGCTTCAAAACCTCCCGAAAGAAATCCGCTGATATTATCATAACCAACACGAGCCATGCGTGTTACCACTTCTTTTTCTTTTCCTTCATCTGCCACAATTAGAAAGTGTTCTTCGATGTTTAAAACCGTTCCAACCCATTCAGCAAACCTTCCATTCAACCCAATAAAAACAGAGCCCGGAATAAATCCTTTTTCAAAAACATCCTGATGCCGCGTATCAATCACAACGGTATTATTTTTATTCATTTCAGTTTCAAAATCACTTACCGAAAATGCTTTCATTCCATTGCTGATCACAAGATCAATTGATTGATAACCCTCACGATTAATTTTCGCATTCATCGAAAAATACTGCGGCGGCTTTGTAAGGCCGGTAGTAATTGCTTTTACAAATT
>JAJAYG010000235.1 GCA_026786335.1 Chitinophagales bacterium
AGGTAGAATAGTTGAATACTTCTTTTCAATATCACTCATCACATTCCCAGGTCCAAATGATGCGAGAAACCAAAGCACAATTGAAATAGTGATGATCACTTTTCCTGCATCAGTCACAAATACTTTTGCTTTCTCTACCATGGTTACGCCTACATTTTTCCAGCGTGGCCAGCGGTAGATGGGTAATTCCATCAGGTAATAACTTTTCTCTTTTGCTTTTATCAAAATCTTCATTACCCACGCTGCAAGTATTGCCATTACAAAACCAAGAACATAAAGGCCAAGCATTGCCAACCCTTTCATGTTAATGATGCCTAAAACTTTTTCATCGGGTACCAGAAATCCAATAAGTAAAGTGTAAACAGGCAATCGGGCCGAGCAACTCATGAGCGGCGTAACCATGATGGTGATAATTCTGTCTTTCCAGTTTTCAATACCGCGTGTTCCCATAATGGCAGGTACAGCACAAGCCAAGCCGCTCATGAGAGGTAACGTTGATTTGCCGCTCATGCCAACTTTGCGCATCAGGCGGTCCATTAAAAAACTTACGCGGGTCATATAGCCTGTGTCTTCAAGTATTGAAATGAAACCAAAGAGCAACATAATCTGTGGAACAAAAATGATGATGCCGCCAATGCCTGCAATAATTCCTTCACTTAATAAACTGGTGAAATAATTTTTTGGGAATGAATTTTTAACCAGCGCACTCAGCCAACTAAAAACCGAATCAATTGCATTCATCGGGACTTCGGCCCACGAAAAAATTGCCTGAAATACAATGAAGAAGATGAGCAGAAAGATTAAGTAACCAAAAATCGGGTGCAACAAAATTTTATCAATCATTGCGGTTTTATCGAGTGCTTGCTGCCGGCTGTTATCCTGCGAAGTGCAGCGATCGAGTATGGGATTAATTTTTTCGTAGCGCTTTACAATTTCTTCACCCTGCAATTTTGCAGTTGCAAACTGATGTTGATCTAAAACCAATTTTATTTTTTTCTTCTGCTCAACATTCAGGCAATAGATATTGATGTAGTGGCAGGCGATCTGAAATGCGGCGTAATCGCTGGTAGCACTTGAAATTAATTTTACTTCTTCAATTGCAGCTGCGTTTAAAGATTTGATATCAATAAAATTATTTTCGGGAACAGGAATCGTGGTTTGTATGGCACGTTTTAATTCGGTAAGTCCTTTTCCTTCTCTTGCATTAATCGGGATCACTTTAACTCCAAGTACAACTCCTAATTGTTGTGTGTCAATTGCAAGTCCGTTTTTTCTTGCAACATCCATCATGTTCAATGCAATTACTGTTGGAATTTTAAGATCAATAATTTGAGAACAGAAAAGCAGATTTCTTTTAAGATTCGATGCATCTGCAACAATGATGATCAGATCGGGGTGCGAATCATTTTCTTTGTTAAGTAAAACATCGAAGGTGATAAACTCATCAATGCGCCGCGGGTAGATTGAGTAGGTACCTGGCAAATCAATTATTTCCGCGACTGAATCTTTTGCAAGTGGAATAAACCCGGTCTTCTTATCTACTGTAACGCCGGCAAAGTTTCCAACCTTTTGCCTGAGGCCTGTAAAAGCATTGAACAGCGAAGACTTTCCGCAGTTCGGATTTCCTACCAGTGCAATTTTAATTGGTTTCTTCAAGAGAAGAGTTGGTTTCAGCTTTCAACCATCACAGCATTTGCTTCATCTTTTCTCAAACTCAAAAGATAGGTTCCTATTTTAACTGAAATAGGATCACCAAGTGGCGCAATTTTATCGATGAATACTGTTTCACCAGGAAGGAAACCCATCTCCATCAATTTGAGTGAGAGATCACCTTTCTTCAACTCCCTGATAATGGCGTGGTCACCTTCTTTTAATTTGCTTAATGGCTTAAGAACCTGATTCAACTACTGCAGATGGATTTTTAGCAATGCAATATTAGCGATTATCTGCTAGCTTAAGGCTGACTTTGATTGGGTGTTTCAAAATTTACAGCAGAAATATTTGCTACAGAATCTTTAATCATTTCTTTTATACCGAATGAGGGGCAATTATCGCATTTCTTTTTAAAGATGAAACAGGAAGAGAAGCAAAAAGAAATTACAGTGATCAATGATAGAAGTAAAAGAGTTTTTCTTGCGTTGCTGTTCTTCATATTTGGTTGAAATGAAATGGTGGTGATTTGTTTCTTTTAATTTACGCTTGCAAGTTCAATTTATTTTCTGGAACAAAGAAAAAAAATATTGGTAGCTCCAATGAATTGGGGATTAGGGCATGCATCACGTTGCGTTCCATTGATTCGTGAATTGCTATTGCACAATATTGAAGTAGTGATTGCAGCCGACGGCAGGGCGCTGCAATTGTTGCGAAATGAATTTCCTCAACTAAAGTGGTTTCAACTTGGCGGATATGATATTAATTATTCAGGAAGCGGTGGAGCGGTATTTCAAATTCTGGTACAACTTCCAAAATTTTTTTTAAGCTTTTTTAGTGAAAGGAAATGGCTGAATGAATTCATTGCAAAAGAAAAAATTGATATTGTAATCAGTGATAACCGATATGGTTTGTACAATCGAAAAATTTTTTCTGTTTTTATTGCCCATCAAATCTGCATTCAACTTCCTATTGGATTTAAGTGGATGGAGGGATTTCTTTACCGCATTAATAAAAATTTCATTAGCAGGTTTAATGAATGCTGGATGCCTGATGTTGCTGATGAAAAAAATCTTTCAGGGAATCTTGCACATCAATTTCCAATTCCACCAAACACTTTTTTCATTGGGCCACTTTCAAGATTTAAGTTTCTTGAAAAAGTAAAACATTATGATCTCTTGATGGTGATTTCGGGGCCTGAAACACAGCGCACAGAATTTGAAGAGTTGTTGACTGAACAAGCGAAAAAACTTCCTTTAAAAATTTTAATGGTGCGCGGAATTCCTGAAAGCAATCATCGCGAACAGGTGACGGAGAATTTTTTGAAAGTTGATTTTATGAATGCCGAAGAATTGAATCATGCTTTTCTTTCTTCAAAAATTATTGTGGCTCGAAGCGGTTACAGCACCGTAATGGATTTGGTTGCAACAAAGTCCAGAGCAATCTTAATTCCAACACCGGGACAAACAGAGCAGGAGTACCTTGCTGAATACTTACAAAGCCAAAATATTTTTTATTCTCAAAAACAAAACTCATTGAATCTTATAAAAGCAATAGAAAAAGCAAAAGGTTTTAATAATATAAATGTTGAGGTAATAAATAATATTGAAAGAAGAATAACTCAGCTATTAGAAGGCAACACAGTATAGAGAAAATTCGAAATCGACAATTCGAAATCCGCAATTTCTTAGTCCCACATTGCGAAGTGTTCGAGATGAATTTCTTGCTTGAAGAAAATCTTTGTGGTTTGCTCAAATGATTCTGTAAAATCAGAAACAAAAAATTTGTGAGTATTTCTTTTTACATCATTGAGCAGATTGGTTTCTTCTAAAACAATTTTCATTTTTTTTGCCACTGCTTCGTTTGAATCAAAAATTTTGATTCGATGATTGTAAAATGAATCTACTTCTTTTTTGATAAGAGGATAATGGGTGCAGGCGAGAATCATTCCTTCGATGTCACTAAAATCGGGGTACTGCAAATAATTATTGATGATTGCTTGAGATACGCTGTTGTTGTAAAACCCAGCTTCAATCATCGATGCGAGCAATGCAGTTGCGAGAGAAACAACTTCAACATCGGGGCGCAATGCTTTTAGTTTATGATCATACAATTGCGATTTAATGGTTCCTTTGGTTCCAATAATTCCAACCTTATGAATACTTTTTTCTGCTGCAACCAATTCAACTACCGGATCAATCACATTTAAAACAGGAACATTGCCTGCCACATGATTAACAACTGTTTCATAAGCGGCGGCAGATGCGGTGTTGCATGCAATTAGAATGAGTTTGCATTTTCTTTCCAATAAAAAATCGGCGATTTTAATGGAGTAGTGTTGTACCGCTTCGGCAGACTTATCGCCATAAGGAAGGTGAGCAGTATCGCCGAAATAAATAATTTCTTCATTCGGTAAATGCTCACAAACAGCATTGGCGACTGTTAAGCCGCCAATGCCACTATCAAAAATTCCTATTGGAAAATTATTTTTCAATGTTTGATGATCAACAATTCAAAGAAATTGAATTGAGATTTACTTAAGACCTAATTTCTTTTTTACCAAAGGCATAATATCATCACTTTCCTGCGCATAAACAACGGCACCGGCACTTGTATCAAAAACGTAAGCATAAGAACTTTCTTTTGCTACGGCTTTAATTCCGTCTTCAGCTCTTTTTAAAATAGGAGAGTAGAGTTCTTCTTTTTTAGTTGAAAATTTATCTTGAGCACCCTGCTGAAATTGTTGAATGCGGGTTTGCAAATCCTGCAACTCCTGTTGCTTTACTTCTTTAACAGCATCTGGCATTGTTGCTTCGTCTTTTTGAAATGATGCAGCTTTTGTTTGAAACTCAGTGATCATGGTTTGATTCTGATCTTCCAATTGTTTCTGATAGGCCTGTAAAGTTGAATCGGCCTTTTTAATTTCCGGCATCAATTGCAGCAAGTCGGCTGAATTGATATGACCAAACTTTTGTGCATTTGCAACGGTAACACCGCATAATAAGATCAAAATGGTAACGTACTTGAGAAATTTCATTTTATTGTTTAGGTTTTGTTTAGAAAAGAATGTGCTTAAGACAAATCAAAAGCCAATGTTTTGATTCGGGTCGCAAAAGTATTATTTTTTTAATGACTTAGTTACTACTTACCCCCACTTTGCTTAGGTTCTGTTTTGGTAGATTTTGGTGAATAGCCCATTGCTTTGAGTACATCATCACTAACATTTATTTTCGGATTAGCGTAGAGAACAGTGGTTCCACTCGACTTATCAAATACAAAGTCGTAAGATTTGGTAGTAGCAATTTTTTGTATTGCCTCATATACTTTGTCTTGGATAGGTTGAATAAGTTCCTGTCGTTTTTGAAATAATTCACCCTGATACCCGAAACGTTTTTTTTGTAAATCTTTTGCAGCTTTTGATTTGCTGATAATATCAGTTTGACGCTGTTGTTTCATTTCATCAGTTAACAATACTTGTTCTGCCTGAAATTGCTTTTGAAGCTTATCAACTTCTTCATACTTAGAATCAATTTCTTTTTGCCAGCTTACTGTTATCTCATCGAGCTGCCTTTGAGCATCAGCATAGTCGGGAATGTTCTTTAACACATAGTCAATGTCGACATAAGCGAATTTTGTTTGTGCTTGCATAACAAATGATGCCGCCAAAAACGAAAGCGTTAAGATTGCTGTTTTCATAAATCCAAAATTCATAATTTTCATAAGAATACTGTTAAAATTTTATTCGGGTTCAAAGCCAAGTACAATACTGAATTTGCCATAGTTAGATAAATATTCGCCTACGGTACGGATTGGATAAATAGGCTCGGGGTTATCAAATCCTAACCCATAGTCAAAACCAACCGTTCCAAAAATTGGCAGAAAAACTCTAAGGCCTAAACCTGCTGATCGCTTGAGCTGAAATGGGTCATACTCTTTAAATGAGTACCATCCATTTGCAGCTTGTGCCCATGCAGTTGCATAAATAAAAGCACTAGGGTTAGTAGAAATAGGATAACGAAGTTCAATTGTGTACTTATTAAAAATAGGTGCCGGAGGAACTGTATAAACCTCGTAGCCACGCTGTGAGATGTAATCAATTCCATAGAGTGAAATATTCTGTGATAATCCATCACCACCAACCTGAAACCTTTCGAATGGTGGTATTCCTATATCAGGATTGTAGTAGCCAAGATAACCACCAATTGCAGCCAGTTTGAGAACAAATTTGCCAAATGTATTTGCATACCATTCAGCTCCAAAACGCCACTTATGAAACTCAACATATTTGTACTTTTCTGCAGGAGGAAGATCTGCATAATCTTTATTGTTAAAGAGAGAGTACGGCGGTGTTAAAGCTAAGCTGAGGTAAAAGTTAGAACCCCATTTTGGGAAAGTGAAATCTGGACCTTCAGAGTTTCTTCCAAAAGTTTCTTTAATACTAAAACTATACGCATCGCCATCTGAAATATAGAAGTTGGTGACATAATTATCCAATCTATACTGTGTAAAGTTGAGAGTAGAAATAAGTGTGAAATAATCATCGGGAAATTTTAATTGCTTTCCCAAACCTACTGAAGCGCCTCTGGTAAGAAGCGCACCAAAATTAGGATCACTTGCATCAAGATTATTTGTGTATCGTGAAAAATAGGTTCCGATGCTCAATGAGTTGGGTTTTTTTCCACCAAGCCATGGCTCGGTAAAGCTGATGTTAAAAGATTGATAACGCCTTCCGGTTGATTGAAAACGAACCGAAAAAGTTTGGCCATCACCAGCAGGCAAAGGAGCCCAGGATTCTTTATCAAAAATTCCCCTTGCAGAAAAGTTATTAAACCTTACCCCTAATGAACCAATAACACCTGTGCCGCTTCCGCCCCAACCTGCAGAAAGTTCAACCTGATCACTTGGCTTTTCTTCTACAACATAAGTAAGATCAACAGTTCCATTTTCGGGGTGAGGATCTGTTCTTATATCTAATTTTTCAGGATCAAAATAACCGAGGGTTGATATTTCACGCTGTGATCTTATAACATCTGATCGGCTGAATTTGCTACCTGGCAAAGTCCTTATTACCCTGCGAACAACATGTTCATGAGTTTTGGTGTTGCCTTCAATCATTACTCTGTTTACTGTTGCCTGCGGTCCTTCACGCAAACGCACTTCAAGATCTACTGAATCACCTTCTACTGCAACCTCAACAGGAGTTACCTGAAAGAAGAGATATCCATCATCCATATAAAGCGATCCAACATCATCTTGCTTAGGATCGCCGTTAAGTCGCATTTGAAGGTGAGTTTCATTATAAACATCGCCTCTTTTTATTTTTAGAACTGAATCTAATTTTTGTGCAGAGTATTTTGAATTCCCAGTCCAGTAAATATTTCTGAAGTAATATTTATTGCCTTCATTAAGATTGATATCGATATTAATGTTGCCTGCTTCGTTTCTGTAGAGAGAATCTGAAAGAATTCTTGCATCCCTGAAACCTTTGGTAGCGTATTTATCAAGAATATTGTTCTTATCAGTTTCATAGAGCTTCTTATTAAATTTAGATACCGTAAAAACCGACCAGGGATAAGATGAATTTACTTTTGTCTTCTTCATCATCTTCCTCAATTTTGCATCGCTGAGTTGAACGTTTCCTGTAAAGTTGATTGCGTCAATTTTTACTCTTCCGCCTTTATCTATTAAAATATAATAGAGCATGCTGTTCGATTGCGTGGTATCAGTAACTTCTCTCACAGTTACTTTGGCATCCATAAATCCTTTTTCATAATAAAAAGTTTTGATGGAGTTAATCGTATTTACTTTCACATTATCGGTAAGTACTTTTCCTTTGTTGAGTTGAATTTTTTCACGCAGGTCTGTTTCTTCACTGTGTGTGGCGCCTTTAAAAGTGAAGCCCGATAATCGTGGTCTTTCATCTAATACATAACTGAGATAGGCGATATCTCCTTTGGTTGAATCAACATAGACCCGAATATTTGCAAAGAGTTGTTGATGCCAGAGATTTTCAATTGACTTCCTTATTTCTTCTCCCGGAATATTTATTCGGTCACCTATTTTAATTCCTGCCAATGCAATCAAAATATCTTTATCAAGAAACTTTGTTCCAGAAATAGTGATATCACCTACTACATATTCTTTGGGTGTTGCATAATCCATTGTGATTGAATCACTC
>JAJAYG010000236.1 GCA_026786335.1 Chitinophagales bacterium
AGTTCAACGGGCTTAATTGGTTCAAACCATGTTTTGTAATGTTGCCATTCTACGATGTCTTTAATTATTTTAAGGCAGTTGCTCCAAACCAAATCAGCAGTTTTATTTACTTCATCGAGCTTATATTCTTTTGCATAAGAGCGCTGGGGATTATGCCAATTGCCGTTATCAAAAAGTGTGATGTTGCCATTTGCAAGCTTGCGCACATCATGTTGCCATGTAAATTGTTCAATGTCATTTGTAAAAGTGAATTGATTATTAACCCCTCCTAATCGCCAGATGATATCTCCCGTTGTCCGGTTGATCTTTGTGACCTCTGAAAGATGGCGGCATGATATCAGAATATTTCCATCAGTATCTCTTTCTACTGCATTACAGTGAACTGGATCGATGTATGCATTTTGAAAACCGATGTGGCTTGCATCAAGAATGTTAAAATGATCCCAACTTGACCACTCAAATAATACATTGTTGTTACTGTCAAGTTCCTGAATTACTAACCCTACTACAATTGCTGCGGCATTGTAGTTTGGGTTATAAACTGTCATGTCCACAATTTGCGGGTCATAAGCGATCATGTATCTTTTCTTATCAGAATAGATCTGAAATTCATGCACATCGGCTTTATAACCATTGCCCATTTGAAATTCGGCTACTTGCTGGTACGTGCTATCGAGCATAACATACGAACTATCATCGTGATGATATAATGTTAGATAACCATTATTATTTAAAGTGAAGTTGTTGAAAATAACAGTATCAAATTTTGCATAAACAGAATCACCATTATTATTGATTATCCAAAAATGAGATTCACTGCTATTAAAAAAGAAAAAGTCGTGACCAAAAATCTGTGCCTGATATGCATCACCTGTGTTTGTTAGAATTGTAAATCCCGGAAGGCCATCAAGCGGTGTTGGGGGCCATTCAAAACTGCTTTTCTCAAATGGTTTTTTTTCAGAATTTCCAAACTCACTATTATACATTTCGCGCATTTGATCTTTGATGCGTTTGTTTTCCTCTGCACTTCTTTCATCTCTTATATTAAAATCAAATGAAGTTCCGTTAACCGATTTCCCTTCAATTGTTTTAATTCCATCATTAACAACAACCGTTACATTTTCACCTTCAGCAAAATGTTTTTTTGGGGTTAGAAGAATTGCTTTTTCATCTTCAATTAATTTTACGTCAAATAAATATTCCCCGTTGCGGCTACCTGTTATCTTAAAAATATTTTTTGATTGAATTGAATTTAAAGAAAGGCGTTCGCCATTGCGCAATATTATTCCTGTTTGAGGATTATGGTATCTGCTTTCAGGCATTGGATTAATGTAGATGAATTGTGCATTCACTTTTAGCACAAGCAAAATTAAAATGAGTGCAATAAAATTGCTTCTATAATAAAGTGTTTTCATTTATAGATTGGGAATGAGTTTTTTAAAAATTGATCATTTAAACAAAAATCTATTATGGTGACCACTTAAAAAAATTGAAATGAAAATTAATTTCAACCATATTCATAATCTTGTATAGCGTAATAAAAACCGCTTCATTATAAAAATATCAATGGCTTACAAGTAACATTTTTTCCTCTGTATGCTGAGGAGAATATATTTTAACAATGTAAATTCCTGTTTGCATTGCGCTTGTAGAAACTTTCTCAATAGAATTACTGAAGGGTAATTGCTGAACTAATTTTCCTTCAACACTAAAAATCTGAATCTCAGATTGATCAGTTGGCGTTTCATTACTTAAAAGATAGAATTCATTATCTGCAGGATTAGGATACAACTGCAATTGCGATTCATTTGAATTTGCGTTGAGAACCGTTAGTGGTTGCCCTGTTATTCCAACAAACCATTGATAATAAACTTCGTCGGGGTACGATTGGTTTCTGAAAGATATCTCAACCAATCCCGTATCGGGAGCAAGTGCAGTGAAAATATCTAAGACGAATAAAACTGACGACCCGTTTTCTACATTAACATTAGCAGAATCAACAGTGGGAGGATAACAGATGCCTGCACACATTGCCGTAAACCAATTGGATGGAATTAATTCCTGCTTGCGCACCATTTCAACAATTGCACTTGAAGTATCATCGTTAACCAAATTCCCTTCGAAGAATAAAGTACTTTCAGGATCTGCTTGTTGAATGCTGTCATCTGCATTCATCTCAAATGTAAAATGACCTAGTGCGCCAGCATTTTGAATATCAGTAATTCCAAGAATATTTTTTATCACAGCTTCAATATCAGCAGGCGGCAGATCAAGCCAGCCTTGCTTAGCATAAATGATTCCGGTAGTGTCAAGAAGATAAACAGTATTTGGTCCGCATTCGTAATTCATCCAAAAATTATTGCATGGGCCATCTATCAATATAGGTACATCGATCTGCATGTTATTAAGCATATCAGTCGCTATCGCTTTTCTATCTCCATAAGTTTTTGGCTCTGCATAAAGTATTCCTTCCTGAACATTGTAAGAACTTGGGTTCGGATATCCAAAATAAACACTGGTATCGGGCCATGGATGAACTTCAACCGTGTAAACCAAATAAATATTTATAAGATCGCCATACTTTGCCTGAAGGGTATCAATTAAAGGAACTTTCCCTCTGAATACATAACACGTGTAACTGCAGGTAATTAATAAAGTTGGTTTGCCGCTTGCAACTGTTTCGGCAAGATTTACTGGCTCTCCATCTAAAGTGTAAAGCGTAAAATCGGCCACGGGCTCAGTAAGATTATAACCCATGGTATCAAAATTCGGATTAAGCCGCGATGGAATGTAGCAAACAGAATCTGCATCATTTGGTAATGAGTTTAATCCAATAGATGGTAATAAGTTATTCTGCGAATTGGCATTTAAAAATGATATGATTAAAAGTGAAGTAAAAACCAAACTTCGAAAACATGTAATAAAAAACTTTCTTGTTGGAAAGAAATAAAAACCTATCATAAAAGATATGCGTTTAAAAATTAAGTAAATTTATTATTCTTGAAATTGCAAATTCTTTTTTTAAACCAATCAATTAAAAACAACTTAAATCGTGCTTAAAAGTAATCCAATAAGGTCACTGCTTAATGATTTTTTGAATCCACTCATTGCCAATTGATTTCACTTTCATCAAATAAATCCCTTGTTGCAAACTACTCATGTCAATCTGTAGCGATTGATTGCTTTCAACTGCTTTGTAACTTGATTTCAAAACAATTCTGCCCATAACATCATAAACAAAAATTGATAAATCTGTTTGTTGGTCGAGATCAAATTCGAGGTTTACGATATTTGAAAATGGATTGGGCGTAACATTAAATGAATATTGTAATGCTGGATTTTCTGTTGTTAGCCTTAGCGGCAATGTTTTAAAAGTATCAATTGGTGACCAACCTGATGCAATGCCATTGCCACATATTGACCGAACCTGAAAAACATAATTTTGATCAGAAGCAAGGTTTCTTAACTTTTTACTGGTGTTCGTAGTTGTCTTCAACTTCCAAACTGTTTTGTTTGATTTTCGGTATTGCACTTCAAATGACAATGCTCCTGTTGCAGATTCCCAATCAACTTTTGCTTCTGTTGAGGTAATATTTTTAACTGTTATTAATGGTAAGCTTGGTCTCGAACATGGAGCCCATTCCCTGCGATGCGATCGATAAATAGCATCTTCAGAACCAAGTGTTAATTCCCAAACAATATTCTTATTTGCATCAACTTCTGTCAAGCTTGGATTATCATTATTAAACAGGTTTAACCCCCAATCAATAAACGTATTGCCATTTGAGAGTCGCTGCATACTTCCCATTGCAATTGAAAAAACATCTCCGCTTGCAACAGTTCGTTTGTAACTCCATACAAGTGTTGCTGTTTTATTTATTTCATCAATTGAATATTCTTTGGCGTAAGAAACCGCAGGCGAATGATAATTTCCATTGTCATATATTGTAAGATTTCCATTTGCAATGCGGTGCACGTCGTGCTGATAATGAAACATGTTTGCTTCGGTATCATTTATAAATGTGAATTGATTATTCTTTCCTCCCATTCTCCAAATGATGTCGCCTGTTGTAGTATTTATTTTTGTTACCTCGCACATGTGCCTGCTCGAAAGCAAAATATTTCCATCCGCTTCAAACTCGATTGCATTGGCATGCACTGCATCTATAAAATTGATATTAAACGGAATATGTTCACCATCCAAAATTGAAAAATGATCCCATGAACGCCATTGGAAAACTACATTTTTATTCTTGTCTAATTTCTGAACCACGCAACCAATTACTGTAGTATTCTTTTTATAGGAAGGATCATAAACCGTCATGTCTACAATTTGAGGATCGTAACAAATCATCCAATGACTTCCATCGGGCAAAATCTGAAATTCATGTACATCAGCTATGTAACCATTTCCCATTTGAAATGAATCTATCTGGTAATAATTTGAATCAAGCATTACAAAATCAGAATCAGACCGATCATACAATGTTAAGTATCCATTTCTGTTGAGTTCAAAATTGTTGAACTTATTAATATCTTCTTTGCCATAAACCGAATCACCATTGCTTTTGATGATGCAATAATGTGTTTCTGCCAATGGATTAAAAATGTTGAACTGACTAAAAAACACATTGCCCGGTGCAGGGTTTGTGTTTGTATTTATAGTGAATGTTGGGAAACCTATTAAGCCATCACCAAAACCTTGCTTGTCTTTTTGTGCAGGTTCATCCTGTGCATAAACCCTTTTCATTTGCTCAGCCATTAATATTTTTTGAGCGGCAGAATATTGTGGCTCTATTTGAAAACTAAAATCAGCTGCTTCGATTTTATTTCCTGCAATGGCTAAAATTCCTTCATTCACAAGTACGCTAACTTTTTCACCAAAAGCAAATGCTCTTGCCGGTTGAAGCACAATTGTTTTTCCATTTACATAAATTGAAATATTAACCTCGTGCCTTCCGCTTATTGATCCTGTAACTGAAAAAAGCTTTTGGTTTTTAAGTGAAGCCTCATCAAATCCACTCTTAGTTTTAAAGATGATGTTTGATTCTGGTTTATTGTAATTTGAAGAAGGCACTGGGGAAACATATTCGAATTGCGCCATTGCATTAAAATACCCGACGGTGAATAAAATGGCAAACAAACAGATTCTTGTAATTCTTGTTTTCATAAAATATTTTTTTTGATGAAGGAATATGCCGATTCGATAGTTACGTCAAAGAATACTTTCAGTTTCAGCTAATGCAAAAATAACGGAAGTTTAATTAACCGAAATAGATAAATGACGAAATAGTAAAGCAGCTTTTTCAAGCTGCTTTACTATTCAAAGAATTATTTTAAAGAATAAAATTTGTTGTGCTGCATTTTTTATTTTTCAATGGTGAAGGATTTTAGAATTCATTTTTAAGAAAGTGCCTTAACATTTTAATTAATTATTTCAGGTTTAAATTTTTTGATTGTTGAAACTGCCTGTATTTCTTCACCACGTGGTTGAATAAGTTTTGCAATTAGACCACTCCAACCGGTTTGATGCGATGCTCCAAGACCTTTACCATTATCGCCATGGAAATATTCATGAAATAAAATATAGTTGCTGAAATTAGGATCGCGCTGTATTTTCTCATTGCTGCCGGCTACAGGTCGGTTACCATTTTCGTCCTTCACAAATAATTTTATTAAACGCTTTGAAAGCTCCTCTGAAATTTGTCTTAAAGTCAAAAGATTTCCTGAACCTGTAGGATATTCTACTTTAAAATCGTCACCATAAAAATAATGAAAACGCTGTAGCGATTCGATGATGAGAAAATTTATTGGCATCCATACCGGTCCGCGCCAGTTGGAATTGCCACCAAATAATTCCGTTTCAGATTCTCCCGGTTCGTAGTTCACAATAAATTGAGTATCCATTATTGTTAATTCAAAAGGATTTTGTTCATGGTATTTGGAAAGTGCACGTATACCGAAAGGAGAAAGAAATTCAGCTTCATCTAACATTCGTTTTAATATTTTTTTCAACCTATGCCCGCGCAACATTGAAAGCAAATGTCTGTCTTCCTTATTTTTTTCGTGCCAATGAGAAACAAGATCTGCAAGTTCAGGTCTGTGTTCCAGAAACCATTGTAAGCGAATCCTGAACGCGGGCATGGAAAGCAATTCATGATCTAATACTTCAACTGCAAACAAAGGAATTAAACCGACGATAGAACGCACTTTTAATTTCATGCATTTATTGTCGGGTAATTTCAACATGTCATAATAAAACTGATCTTCTTCGCACCACAAACCTTCGGCGTTCTCTCCCATCTGCGACATTGCATGGGCTATGTATAAAAAATGTTCGAAGAATTTAGTTGCCATATCTTCATACACGTTATTCGACTTTGCCAACTCCAATGCTATACGCATCATGTTAAGCGAATACATTGCCATCCAACTGGTAGCGTCCGATTGCTCAATATAACTTCCACCAAGTAAAACTTTTCCTCTGTCAAAAACACCAATGTTATCCAAACCTAAAAATCCGCCTTCAAAAAGATTGTTGTCTCCTGTAACTTTTCTGTTTACCCACCATGTAAAATTGATAATCAGCTTATGAAAAATGGTTTCCAAAAATTTAGTATCTCCCTTACCATTATTATTTTTCTGGTCAATTTCATATACCCGCCATGCAGCATACGCATGTACGGGAGGATTGGTATCACATAGCGCCCATTCATAAGCAGGCAATTGTCCGTTGGGGTGCATGTACCATTCACGCACAAATAATTCCAATTGTTGTTTTGCAAAATGCGTGTCAACCAATGCCAATGCAATGGTATGAAATGCAACATCCCATGAAGCATACCAGGGATTGCGCCACATCATAATAATAAAACTGCTTGCTCCACAGCATGCCTGCTAATGCCTGGCGCTGTATGTTGAGTTCATCTTCCGATGAAATTTCTTTTTGCAGTTCATTGTAAAATTCATCCGCTTCGTTTTTTCTTGCTGCAAATATTTTATCAAATTCAGCCAATGGATTTTCCATTCCGCTTGGCTCAAGACGTAAACGAATAGTTTCAGTACCTCCTGCCTTTATGGTGATATCATATTTGATTGCGGCTTTAGTGCCTGTACTTGCAGGATTTATAGTATCCTTATTTCCAGAAACGATGTAGTTGTTAATTCCATCTATAAAAAAAACTCCCTTTATTTTTTACTCCGTATAATTTTTCTGTGTTGGTTTCATTATTACAAAAAAGGACTTCAGTATTTTTATCATAATGAAAAATTAATTCTCCAAGGTCCTTATGTTCAATTGCAATACACGAATTTTTTTCAGCATGCATGTTAGGTTTATAATCATCATATCCCCATTCCCATGTGTTGCGAAACCAAAGCTGAGGTAATACATTTAGTGATGCCTCTTCATTACTGCGATTGCATACCGTTATTTTAATAAGAATATCATCGGGACTGTTTTTTGCAAATTCAATAAATACATCAAAATATTTATCATCATTAAAAATACCTGTATCAATTAAATCAAATTCTGCTTCCTGCCTCGTTCGTTTTTTATTTTGATTCACTAACCATTCGTATGGAAATTGATGCTGCGGATATTTGTAAAGCATTTTCTGGTAAGAATGCGTGGGCGTGTTATCGAGATAATAGTATAGCTCCTTTACATCTTCGCCATGATTGCCTTCAGGCCCTGTTAAACCAAACAAGCGCTCTTTAATAATAAGGTCTTTTTTATTCCACAGTGCGAGTGAAAAACAAAGCAATTGTTTACTGTCACAAAATCCTGCAATGCCTTCTTCGCCCCAGCGAAATGCTTTGCGCCATATCGTGCGTTGTGTATTCCCATGCTAACCCATTAGCGCTGTAATCTTCACGCACGGTTCCCCATTGACGTTCGGTAAGGTAAGTACCCCATTTTTTCCATTTGGCTTTAGCGGATGCAGCATCTTTCAATCTTTGGTTTTCTTTTGTCATCACAATTTTATTATTCTCATCGCCATTTTTTATAAACACTAATCAATCCGTTAGTAGAACTGTCGTGAGAGATCACGGCAACATCACCTTTCAATTCCGGTTGTATTTTTTTTGCTAATTGTTTTCCAAGTTCAACACCCCACTGGTCGAAGCTG
>JAJAYG010000237.1 GCA_026786335.1 Chitinophagales bacterium
ACTGCGGCATCATACCGTTTCATTCCTTTTTCAGATGCATCGGAGATAAAAAGTATTTGAAGTTGTGCATTAAAAAGTTTTGCAAATGGTAAGGCCTCTCTCAATTCTCCTGTTAAGTTTTTTAAATCGCTCGGCATCAATATTTTTTTTATTCCGGTGTATTCATAATTGTTAGGAACAGAAAGAACAGGAATATGGCTTCTTGAAATAACATCAACTGCATTACTCCCAATAAAAGCTTTTTTAATTCCACTGGCTCCCTTGGTTCCCATAATAATTAAATCTGCTTTAACCTTTAAAGCATTTTGAGTAATCATTGGAGGCAATGAAAAATCTTCCGTTGCCAAATAATCAATCCTCTTTTCATTGAGTTTGAATTTAGCTTCTGTAGCTTGTTTAAAAATAGCTGCTTTAAGATGTGCTTTGATCTCAGCGCCATCGAGTACGCTGGTTACAATGGGCATTTCACCAACAGGAATTGGTAATATTCCCCCATGAAACAGAATGAATTTAGCATCGAGTTTTTTACTCATGTTGAGGGCATACTTAATTGCATTGGTTGCATTTCTCGAGAAATCGGTTGGAATGAAAACTTTAAACATGGCTTTTAATTTTATTCAAAAATATTCGCTTCAATAAGTCTTTCGCATGAGCAAGATCATTGTGGCTGATGATAAATATTAGTTTTGTTTTGAACCCTAAATATTTGCTTACTCTTTTCTGTTTTGTGAAATGAAGTTAACTTTGAAAAAAAAATATTTCAATGCTAAGATTTTGCACCTTTCTTTTTTCCGCCACACTGCTTTTTGCCTGCAATCACGCAGCAGAAAATAAATTCTATGGGAATGAATTTGATACAACACAGGCAATCTCAGTTGCTGAATTGGTTAAAAGAATGGAAGGGAATAAAAAAGTAGAAGCTATTGTTTATGGAAATGTAACTGCAGTTTGTAAAGCTGAAGGGTGCTGGATGAATTTAGAAAATCCCGGACATGCAGATTTATTTGTTGACTGGAATCATGAATTTAATATTCCGTTGAATGGCGAGGGCACAAAGGCATTTGTAACAGGATATGCTTTTTATGATATAACTACAGTCGAAGAGTTGAAACACTTTGCTAAGGATGAAGGGAAGACGGATGAAGAGATTGCCAACATTTCGGAACCTGAATTTAAAATTGCTTTTAAAGCAACTGGTGTAAAGCTTTAGAATGCTAAATCATTTGAGTTCGAGGTGAAGGAACACTTCGAACTGATGGACATTGCTTGCACCACGAACCTCTTTGTATAGCAAGGGCATTAGCCTCCCACTCATGACCGTTCTTGCATTGCCATTTCAATTTTGAATCAATGTTTACATACGTAGATGAAATACATTTTCCACCGAATTGTTGTGCTAACAATTTCATTTGCTCAATAGTATGCTTTGCAACACCGGCACAACGGGGGCACCATGTTTTTTGACTGGTAACTGCATTGGCTGTTGCATTCCATGTATGACCCTTACTGCATTTCCACTTTAAGGGGGAAAAATTATTGAGATAGATTTTTGAAAGCAACTGCCCGCCATGAGCCGCAGCTATTTTTCTTAAATCATTAATGTGTAACCTGCGCTTTAATCCATTTTTTTTATAAGCACATTTTTTACACCAATGTCCCACTCGTATTGAACTCGAATTTGCTTGCCAAACATGCCCTTCACTGCATTGCCAATTAAGCATAGAACTACTGTTCTTATAAACAGTTGAAAGACATTTACCGCCCTTCTCTTCAGCAATTTTTTTCATTTGTTCAATTGTTAATCTTAAGTGTCCTGAACATTCGCTACACCAAAGTCCGCTGCTCTTAATATAATTTGGTATGGCCATCCATATATGTCCGTTAGCACATTGCCATTGCAATTTTATTTTACTTCCTAGGTATTTGGTTGAAAGACATTTTCCTCCTTTACCCTCTGCGATGTGCTGCATCTCTATCAATTTTAATTCCTGCTCATTATCCTTTAAACATTGCCGGCACCAGCTACCTTGTATGATTATAGAATAAGGAGCATCCCATGTGTGTCCCTTATTGCACTTCCATGTTAAAGGAGTTGAATAATCCCAATATTCTTTACTGAGACATCTTCCTTTCCTTAACACTGCTATCTCTTGCATGTACTCAATAGTGAAGCGAGTAGACATATTGATTAAAAATTATAGTGGGTATGTTCTTAAAATTACATTCGAAAATAAGAAAATTAAAACAACTATTTCCTCCGCCCAGTCTCCTTGCATGAGCTGCTTGCGCGAGCGAGGGACTGGGCGGCTAAATGGTTGCTTAGTAGTTATGAAAGCAGGAGAGGGCGTTGTAATGAATCAGCCCCGCCGATGAGGCGGGACTGATATATATAAATGACGCAGAGAGTTTTTAAATTGTGATGGTGTTGGGTGGGGGAAAGGAAGATTGGAAATGGTTGTTAGATTTATGAAAGGAATTGGTTTTCTCCCGCAGCCGTGTCTCTCGAAGAGGACACGGCGTAATAAAATTAAACACGCCGTGTCCGCGAAAAGCGAGACACGGCTGAGGTAGATTACATCGCTTTGGACAAAGTATATGAAGACATTGAAAGTTCCCCAACTGGCGCTCTTTTGTAGTCAAGCATTAAAGCCGAGCGCCCCGCTAAAAAGCGGGGCATGCGTGCCCTCAACACAAAACTTAAATGCACACCCGCTCGAAAGGGCAGCAACATTACTATAATGTTATGATGAACGCGAGCCCTAAAAATCCCGAATCGCCAATCATTACCTTTGCCGCATGTCGAAAAAAATAAAACCTGTTATACTTGTTACCAATGATGATGGCATTACATCACCCGGCATTCGTGCTTTGGTTGAGGAGATGCGGCATTTAGGAAGGGTAGTAGTAGTTGCGCCCGATAGTCCGCAATCAGGAATGGGCCATGCGATTACAATTGACGATCCGTTGCGAATGGAAAAGGTTGAGTTGTTTGAAGATGTAGAATCATACCAGTGCACCGGCACTCCTGTTGATTGCGTAAAGCTTGCAGTAGATAAAATAATTAAAGGCAAACCCGATCTTTGTGTTTCGGGAATTAACCACGGCAGCAATTCATCCATCAATGTAATTTATTCTGGAACCATGTCTGCAGCTATGGAAGCATCGATAGAAGGAATTAATGCAATCGGTTTTTCATTTCTTAATTATGGGTATGAAGCCGATCTTGCATTGTGCCGCAAAGTTGCGCGCCAGGTAGCAACAGAAGTGCTGAAGAATGGGCTACCCAAGAATGTATTAATCAATGTAAACATTCCCAATGTTTCTTTATCACACTATAAAGGAATTAAAATTTGCCGGCAGGCAGTTGCAAAGTGGGAAGAAGAATTTAATGAACGCATTGATCCGCGCGGGAAAAAATATTATTGGCTCACCGGTAAATTTGTAAACTACGATCATGGTGAAGATACTGATGAGTGGGCGCTGTCACATGGCTTTGCATCAATTGTCCCGGTTCAGTTTGATCTTACAGCGCATCACGCAATTCCATTTCTTAATAATAATTTTAAGTTGAATGAAGAAAGCAAATAGATTTCGTTCAGCAGATAATATTTACATGGGCGCTTTTTTGGGATTGGTTTTTCCGGTCGTCGGGTTTTTGCTTTACTATCTGCTCATGTTTTTTGATACCATGAGCTTAAGCACTTATTGGGATTTTCTTTTTCGCGAAGGAAATATTTCTGCAGCACTCTCGCTCTCCATCATTGCAAACCTTGCAATATTTTTTTACTTCATTAACAGCAGTATGTATGAAGCATCAAAAGGAATTGTTGGAGCAACAATTTTTTACGGCTTATTTATTATCATCTTCAAATTTTTCTGATGAGGTTTTACATAATTGCCGGTGAAGCATCAGGTGATTTGCATGCAGCTAATCTTATTAAAGAGATTCGCAAAATTCAACCGGGCTCAATTTTTCGTGGGCTCGGCGGAGACTTAATGAAAGAGCAGGGAGTTTCATTGTTGAAGCATTACAGGCAGACAGCATTTATGGGTTTTGTGGAAGTAATAAAAAATCTAAAAAAAATTCTTGGCTTTATCAGCGAGTGTAAAAAAGATATTCTTGAATGGAAACCCGATGCAATTATTCTGGTTGATTACCCGGGATTTAATTTACGCATAGCTGAGTTTGCAAAACAAAATGGTTACAAGGTTTTTTATTATATCTCTCCGCAAGTTTGGGCATGGAAAGCGAGCAGAGTAAAAAAAATCAAACGTGATGTAGATCGAATGTTTGTGATACTTCCTTTCGAAAAAGATTTTTATAAAACATGGAATTACGAAGTTGATTTTGTAGGCCATCCATTGCTTGATGCAGTAAAAGATTTTGTTCCCGAAAAATTATATCTGAAAAATGATTCAGAACCAAATCAAATTGAGAAACCTGTAATCGCAATTTTACCCGGCAGCCGTGAAATGGAAATCACAAAGATTCTTCCTGTAATGCTGGAGGTGGTGGATGCTTTTCCTGAGTATCAATTCGTTGTTGCTGCAATAAATTCTATTGAAGAAAGTTTTTACAAAAAGATAATTGGTGAAAAGAATTGCATTCTTCTTTTCAATAAAACCTATTCACTGCTCGCGAATTCGAGAGCAGCTTTAGTAGCTTCAGGCACTGCAACATTGGAGACTGCAATTTTTAGTGTGCCGCAAATAGTTTGTTACAGGGGTAACGCAATTTCCTTTTGGATTGCTAAAAGATTGGTAGATGTAAAATATATTTCATTGGTCAATCTTATTCTCGACCGGCAATTGATCAAAGAGCTAATTCAAGCTGATCTTACAAAAGAAAATATTATTATTGAATTGAATAGAATATTATTAGATGAAATAAAAAGAACTGAAATTTTTAGCGGCTATAAAGAACTGCAGGAAAAACTCGGCGGACCAAGTGCATCATTAAAAACAGCGCAATCAATTTTGGAATCAATGAAGCAAGAAGGATGATACAATATATTTGCGCTCTTTGGGGAATTAGCTCAGTTGGCTAGAGCGCTTGCATGGCATGCAAGAGGTCACCGGTTCGACTCCGGTATTCTCCACTAAACCTAATTTGTATTGTAATGAAATTAAGGTCAATATTTCTGAGCGTTTTTCTTTTGAATCTTAGCATTTCCTGTATTGCACAAGTGAACGATGCTGCATTCAATTCAATGCTTAAGAATTTGCTTTCACATTCGGTTAAGGAGATTTCTGTAAAAGATGCAGCAAACAAAAAAGGAGTTTTGTTTCTTGATGCAAGAGAAATTGAAGAATATAAAGTGAGCCATCTAAAGAATGCCGCGAACGTAGGCTACAATAAGTTTGATATTGCGTGCATGAAATCAGTTTCAAAAGAACAGCCGATAATTGTTTATTGCTCTGTTGGCTACCGCAGCGAAAAAATAAGTGAGAAATTGTTTGATGCCGGATTTAAAAACGTTCAAAATCTTTACGGCGGAATTTTCGAATGGGTAAATGAAGGAAATGTTGTTTATGATTCGGCGGGTAAACCAACTTCATCTGTACATGCTTATGATCACTCATGGGGTACATGGCTTAAAAAAGGAGATAAGGTTTATTGAATTTTAAAGCTCACTCAATTCCAATTTTATAATTTCAATTTTTAAAAGCTACATCAATGAAACAGCTGATTCTTTTTTCATTTATGGTTTTGTTTGCAACTGAAATACAAGCACAACAAAAAAAAAATATTACAAGTGATCAGGCATTTCGGTATGCCGAACCAAGACTTTATAAATCTCCTCCTGCATTTGAGTGGCTTGATGCTTCGCATTATCTTATGCAAAGAGTTGATGGAAATGAAAGTGAGAACAAACAGTTTGTTGTTGATGCAAATAATGGGAAGTCGATTGAATCAACTGATGATATTTTAAAAAAATATGCTAAGCCCTCACAAAAAGAAATTATTTCTAAAGAAAATGATTTGTACTTAAAGGATGGTGATGTTGAAACAAGGCTAACCAATGATGCTGCCGAAGAAAAAAATGCAACGCTGTCACCCGATAATAAATTTGTTGCCTTCACCAAGAACAATAACCTTTTTACCATTGAACTTTCAACAAAAAAAATAAATCAACTTACCAATGATGGCAGCGATGTAATTCTCAATGGATATTTGAGTTGGGTTTATATGGAGGAAATTCTGGGGCGGTCAACACGTTATAAGGCATTTTGGTGGAGTCCTGATAGTAAGATGCTTTCATTTTACCGCACTGATGATTCACCTGTTCCCATA